>DATEOV010000121.1:0-8262 GCA_035273645.1 Flavobacterium sp.
TATCGGCACAACAAGCCAATGTCGTTTCAGGAAAGATTATCTCAGACAAAGATAAAATGCCGCTTCCTGGAGTAAATGTTTTGGTAAAAGGGACAACGACTGCTGTTTCTACCGGATTTGACGGAGACTATTCTATTAATGCAAAACCAACGGACGTACTTATTTTCTCTTATATAGGATTTAAAGACCAAGAGGTAACTATTGACAACCGCACAAAAATCAATTTCACTTTAAGAGAAGACCTTAACAAATTGAATGAAGTCGTTGTAATTGGATATGGAACACAAAAGAAAGCTGATTTATCTGGTGCCGTAAGCGTAGTTAACTTAAAAGAAGCAAAAACGATAGTTACTTATGATCCTGCAAAAATGTTACAAGGACAAGTAGCTGGTGTAAGTGTGCAATCATCGGGTGAACCAGGAGGTTTTGTAAATATTAAAATTAGAGGTATTTCTACTTTTTCTGCTACCAAATCTAGCCCACTTTTTATTATCGATGGAATGATTGTTGACAATCCTTATGATTTTGCTCCTGGTGATGTTGAATCAATGCAAGTATTAAAAGATGGAGCTTCTGCTGCCATTTATGGAGTGCGTGGAGCCAATGGAGTAGTTATCATTACTACCAAAAAGGGAAAACAAGGAAAAATGAGTGTTGGATTTAAATCTATCACTGGATTCCAAACCGTACCAAAAAATTGGTCCGTAACAGACAGAGTAGGATACCAAACCATCACAAGTGCAGCTGAGAAAAATGCTGGATTAGCGACAATTGCTCCTGGAAATGACCCAACTAATCCTCTTTATATTGATAATGTAAATACAAACTGGCAAAATGAAGCTTTTGACACTGGTATTATACAAAATCAAGCAGTAACTCTTAGCGGCGGATCAGAAGGTTTAGCATATAACGTGAATTTAGATTACTTCAAAAATAGTAGTTATGTTAAATCTCCTCAAGATTACGAAAGATACAGTATGAATCTGAATTTGTCAGGAAAAAAAGGAAAATTCAGTTATGGTTCTAAAATAGCGTACACCCAATCTGGTAAAGAAAAATTTAACAGTTATGTTGGTGAATCGGCTATTTCTAGTTTATTGACTGCTATCCCAACAATGCCAGTATACGATGAGAATAGATTAGGCGGATATGGTGGAACAGACAATTTAACGCAAAGAGCTATATCAATGAACGTTATTGGTTTCAACAATTTACTTGAAAATAAAGACAGAAGAAACCGTTTCATCGGAGACATCTGGGGACAACTTGAAATCGTTAAGGGATTAAAATATAAAATTGACGTTAGTTATGACAGAACCGATACTCAAAATAGATTGTTTATACCACCAAGTGATTTAGGATGGTATTACATAACAACTAATGACGAAGCTTCACTAGACATAACAAACAACAACCAAACAAATACTTTCCTGAATAACATATTGACTTATGAAAAAACTTTAGGTAATCATAAATTTGATGTTTTGGCTGGATGGATTCAAGAAAGAAGAGACCGTTACGACCATGTATCAAGAGGTGTAGGCTATACTCCTGGAGAAATCAGTAAACTTCAATATGCTGATGCTATTAGTGGTAGAGAATATGAAGAAACAATTACAGGAATATCTTATATCAGCAGAATCAATTATTCTTTTGATGACCGTTATTTGTTTCAAGCAAACTTCAGACAAGATAAATCATCCCTTTTTGGAGCAAACTACAACAAAGTTAATTCCTATTCGTTCTCAGGAGCTTGGAAAATCAGTAACGAGAAATTTATTCACTTGCCAGAATGGGTAAGTAATATTAAACTAAGAGGAAGCTGGGGTCTTTTAGGAAATAATCCAATCGATCCTTATGCATTTGCCACAACAGTAAATCGTTTTGCAGGTTATGATTTTAATAATGAGTTAGCGAATGGAACAACAGTAGTAAGCGCATTGGATCCGGATTTACGTTGGGAAACATCAGAGAGTAGTGACATTGCACTTGAACTTGGTTTCTTTAACAATGATTTACAATTTACTGCAGAATACTTTAATAAAAAATCAGACGACCTTTTGGTTAGAGTTCCATTACCTTTTTCAACCGGTGCATTTCCGGCCGATATTTTAACAAATGGTGCTGCTATGAACAACAGTGGTTATGAATTTTCAGTTGCTTACAGCAACTCACATAATGAGTTCAAATATAATATTAGTGCCAACGTAGGAACTTTAAAAAATGAAGTGACAAAAATTGGTGTTGCTGGAAACCCAATCTATGGTGCTGCTTCTAAAACAGAAATAGGTAGATCTGCTGGTGAAATTTATGCATACCAAACCGATGGAATTTTCCAAAATGCAGCCGAAATAGCTGCTGCTCCTACACAAACAAATGCAGGTGTTGGAGACATCCGTTTCAAAGATGTAAACAGTGATGGTATTATTAATGACCAAGACAGAACTTTCCAAGGATCTGCAATTCCTACATACAATTTTGGGGCTAATTTTGGGGCTTCTTATAAAAACTTTGATTTCACAATGATATGGCAAGGTGCTGGTGGCAATAAAGTATTTAACGCTATGTACCGTGATTTGATGGTAGGACAATATGGCAATCACAGTACTGATGAACTTAACTATTGGACTCCAACAAACACAAATACTAATGTTCCTCGTCCAATCATTGGAGATCCAAATGGTAACAGTAGAGACTCTAATCGTTTCATAGAAAAAGGAGATTATGTAAGATTGCAAACTATGGAGATTGGGTTTCAAATACCAACACCTAAAGACTTTTTTATCGAAAAAGCTAGAGTATATGTGAATGGACAAAACCTTTGGACAATATCAAACTACAAAGGATATGACCCAGATTTTAATAGCAATGACGGATTATTCTCAAGAGGATATGATGCAGGTTCTTTCCCAAATCCTAGAACTATTTCGTTAGGACTTGATGTGAAATTTTAAAATTAGCTAACCAATTAAAAACGAATCAAAATGAAACATAAAATATTTAATTATGCAGCTGGTTTCTTTACGCTTGCATTAATAACCACAAGTTGCGTTAGTGATGACGCTTTAACCCAATTGGATCCAAATAATGATTCTGTGGATAAATTTTGGAAAACTGATCAAGATGCACTTGAAGGAATAAATGCCACTTATTCAAGCTTATTGACTGATGGAACATACATGAGAAGTACTCCATTATTATTAGACTTAAAAGGAGACGATACTCGAAGCAACAGTCCTTGGGGAGCTATGTACAATGTAGGGCGTTTTAACTCAAATGTAACTGATGCTGCCATTTATGGATGGGCCTATGAGACCTATTATCAAGGTATCTTCAGAGCTAATCAAGTTTTGACTAATGTCCCAAACATTGATTTTAGTGATGCAGCACTAAAAAACAGAATCCTTGGACAAGCTTATTTCTTAAGAGGATTGTATTTGTTTCACGCAGTAAACATGTTTAAAAACGTGCCATTACCAACAGAAATAGCAGTTTACTATCCACAAAAAACACAAGAAGAAGGATGGGCTCAAGTAATAGCTGATTTTAAGGCTGCTGCCGATTTACTACCTACAACTTATGCTGGAATTTCTGGCATTGACGCAGGAGAAAAAGGACGTGCAACCAAAGGAGCTGCACTAGGGTATTTAGGAAAAGCCTATTTGTTTTCAAAAGATTTTGCGAATGCAAAAACTACTTTCAAACAAGTAATCGATCTTGGTGTTTATTCATTAGTATCAAATTATAGAGATAACTTTACAGATGCCAACGAGAATAACTCAGAATCGTTATTTGAAGTTCAATTCAGTAGAGAAGCAGGTGGAGTTGCATTAGGATGGGGTGGAATACCACAATCAGACTGGGGTAAAACTTCGGCAAGAGCAATCACTTATGGCCCAAGAGCTTTTGGATGGACAGACGTACAACCAACTTGGACTTTATTTAATGAATATCATGATGAGTTAACAGCTTCTGGAGCTGTAGATCCTCGTTTGGATGCTACTATGTTTTACAACAAACCAGGTGGGATGCAATTGTACGGACAAGATTTCGCAACTTTCTATGCTGCAAATGCTGGTGACTTAAATGATTTATTCTGCAGAAAATATCAAAACTCAGACGGAGCCTATGCCAACGAATTCGACTGGCGTTCAGGAATCAACGAGCGTTTGTTACGTTACGCTGATATATTGTTAATGTATGCTGAATGTTTGAACGAAACTGGAGATACTCCGGGAGCATATACTTATATTCAAATGGTGAGAGACCGTGTAGGTTTACCAAACTTAAGTACTGCAAAACCGGGACTTAGTCAAGCTGCCATGAGAGATCAGATTGGACACGAAAGATTCTTGGAATTCCCTCTTGAAGGTCACCGTTTTGATGATATTCGTCGTTGGGGATGGTTAGAAGATGCTGCAAAATTAGCTTGGTTAAAATCAAGAGATGTTGAGTATGATAGCTATGCACCAGGAAGAGAATATTTCCCTATTCCACAATTAGACATGGACAACAACCCTGGAATGGTTCAGAATCCAAGTTATTAATATAATATTTTTTTGAGTTAGTTTAGTTATTAAAATCATGTGGTATTTCCTAAACGGGTTACCACGTGATTTTATAACTTAAAATAGAATCGCAGAATGGCATGAGTTTATCTAAAAAGCAACACTTAATTTTAAATTATGATAAAAATACAAACATACATTGTTCTATTAAGTTTAATAATAGTAAGCTGCCAAAAAGAGGACATTTCTACTCTTTCGGATGCTGAATTACAAGTTTCTGGTTCTTCCAATTTAACTGCAAAAACAGTTACTGGAAATGTTCCTTCCCATGATCCAAGTACAATTGTAAAAAGTGGTGTGAATTATTATGTATTTACAACTGGTGACAATATACCTATGACTTACTCAACAAATTTAGCTAGTTGGACTTGGGGAACATCCGTATTCACTTCAACACCAAGTTGGATAACGAATTATGTACCAGGCTTTACAAAGACATTTTGGGCACCGGATGTAGCATGGTTTAATAACCGTTGGAATATGTATTATTCCTGCTCAACTTTTGGATCGGCTACCTCTACAATAGGTTTGGTTACTACACCTGCTATTTCGCAAAGTGCTGGGACAAACTGGACAGATAGAGGCGTTGTTGTTTCCTCCTCATCATCTTCAGACGTAAACGCTATTGATCCTTCTATTTTAGTTGACGGAAGCAATGTTTATATGGCTTATGGCTCGTTTCATGCTGGAATTGGTGTTATCAAAATTGATCCTACAACAGGTAAAACTACTGGAAGCAAAACAATTGTTGCCGGCGGCAGTAGCGCAAGTTGGGAAGCACCTTGCTTAATTAAAGAAGGCAGCTATTATTATATGTTTGCAAACCGCGGCGCTTGTTGCCAAGGGGTAAACAGTACGTACTACATTGTAGTGGGACGTTCAACAAGTCCTTTTGGTCCATTTGTGGATAAAAGCGGAGTGTCATTGACAAGCGGTGGAGGCACAACAGTATTAAAAACAACTGGAAATTACATAGGTCCAGGACATATTTCCAGAATTGTAGGTACCCAAAAAGGCGCTGTTCACTATTATGACGGTGCCGATAGCGGAAATCCTAAACTGGAAATAGTTAATTTTACATGGTCAGGAGGTTGGCCTACTATTGCATATTAAAAAAATCATATTTAGGAGGAAGCCACAACTTCCCTCTTAATAAATTAAAACATCATGAAAAAAGTCTTATTCTTCTTATCCATTATTACTTTTTGTAGCCAAGTCAGTTTTGCACAAAAAGAAACCACAGTAGTTACCATAAAAAACACTGCAAATGCTCCAACTATTAACAAAAACATCTATGGCCATTTTGCAGAGCATTTAGGAAGATGTATCTATGGTGGATTTTTTGTGGGTGACACTTCAAAAATACCAAATACAGCTGGTGTTCGTAACGATATTATTGATGCCTTAAAAAAATTAAAAATTCCTAATCTTCGTTGGCCTGGTGGTTGTTTTGCAGATACGTATCACTGGAAAGATGGTATTGGTCCAAAAGAAAACAGACCTACAATAGTAAACAAATGGTGGGGAGGAACTACGGAAGACAATAGTTTTGGGACCCATGATTTCTTGAATTTATGTGAAGTCTTAGAGGCAGAACCATATCTTTCTGGAAACGTAGGTAGCGGAACCGTACAAGAACTGGCAGACTGGGTACAATACACCAATTTTGGTGGTAAAAGTCCAATGAGTGATTTACGTAAAAAAAATGGAAGAACAGAGCCTTGGAAAGTAAAATTCTGGGGAGTTGGAAATGAAGCTTGGGGTTGTGGAGGAAATATGACGGCTGATTATTATGTTGGAGAATATAGAAAATTTGCCACTTTCATGTCTGACTGGGAAAACACTGGCGGTTTAACTCGCATTGCTTCTGGATCTAATAGTGCCGATTATAATTGGACCGAAACCTTAATGAAAGATATCCCTCTAAACATGTTAGGAGGAGTTGGAGTACATCATTATGCCGTAATCGATTGGGCAAAAAAAGGAGATGATAGGGATTACACAG
This sequence comes from Flavobacterium sp., assembly GCA_035273645.1. Lineage (GTDB taxonomy): Bacteria > Bacteroidota > Bacteroidia > Flavobacteriales > Flavobacteriaceae > Flavobacterium. The sequence goes on from DATEOV010000121.1 coordinate 6,574, forward strand.
AATTTGAATATTTCCAAACGATGAAATCAGCTTTGAAAATGGAAGAATTGGTTACCAAACATGCTGCGATAATGGACAAGTATGATCCAGAAAAAAAAGTAGCAATGATTGTAGACGAATGGGGAGCTTGGTATGAAGTAGAAAAAGGGACAAATCCTGGATTCCTTTACCAACAAAATACCATGAGAGATGCAGTTTTGGCTGGATCAACCCTTAATATTTTCAACAATCACGCAGACAGAGTTCGTATGGCTAACTTAGCACAATGTGTTAATGTTTTGCAGGCGGTTATCCTTACCGACAAAGCCAAAATGATTTTGACACCAACTTACTATGTAATGCAATTGTACAGCGTACATCAAGATGCACAACTTTTACCTATTACCATAAAATCACCTCTATATACTTATAATGGTGAAACACTTCCTGCCTTATCTGCTTCGGCTTCAAAGGATAAAAAAGGGTCAGTTCATATTTCATTGGTAAATGTAGACTCCAAAAAAGAAAATAGTGTAGAGATCGACCTTAATGAACTTGGTATCAAATCTGTATCTGGTATGATTATTGGTTCATCAAAACTTCAAGATTTCAATTCATTTGATAATCCAACAAAAATTCAACCTGTTGCTTTCAAAGGGTTTGATGTTAAAAAAGGAAAACTTACAGTTAATGTACCTCCTTTTTCAGTTATAATGTTAGAAGGCAAATAAAAAATTCGTTATGAAATGAGCATGTTGATAAATTGGTTGTAATAACTAATGAAAATATGCGAATTACATATGACAGATAAAAAAACAATAAAGATCTACATATGAAAAAATCAAATTCCATTGTAAGAGTAGCGTGCTATTTAGTACTTGTACTAACTGTAGCAGTCTCATTGGGTAGTTGTTCCAAGGGTGATGAACCTACACCGGAGCCAACTCCTACTCCAACGCCGACACCAACACCGACACCAACCCCTACATTCAATGGACCTACCTACGCTGATAATTATTCCTCGATTTCTTCTTGGGGTAGTAATTCGAAATGGAATTTAGCCAACGTACATGATCCGTCAGTAGCCAAATCTGGAGATTATTATTATATGTACCAAACAGATGCTTCCTACGGAAATGCAACAGATGGACACGGGCATTTTTTCTACAGACGTTCCAAAGATCTTATTAACTGGGAATTCATGGGTTCTTCAATGACTGCGGCTCCAGCTTGGGTAAAAGATTCTTTGAATAACAAAAGAGCAAGAATGAATCCTGCTTTACCACCAATTGAAAATCCTAATTATGGATATTGGGCTCCTTGTGTTCGAAAAGTAGGCAACAAATACCGTATGTATTACAGCATAGTGGTCGATAATCCTATAATTGGAACCACTTTTGATAACACTTGGGGGGAAAGAGCTTTTATTGGATTGGCTGAAACAGATGATTTAGCTTCAAATGTATGGGTTGACAAAGGAATGGTGGTTTGTTCAGAACCAGACGGCGCAAAACCGTATTCATTTACAGGAACAAGAAACTGGGATGATGCTTATTTTAAATTTAATGCAATTGACCCTAGTTTTATTGAAACAAAAGAAGGTGAACAATACCTAATCTACGGTTCTTGGCATTCTGGCATTGCTGCCTTAAAATTAGATCCAGCAACAGGAAAACCAGCGCAACTGAAAACCTTAAGCGATTATGGAAC
>DATEOV010000122.1:0-7397 GCA_035273645.1 Flavobacterium sp.
AGGACGTCTATTATCTGCATACCCTCGATGGTATATTATTGAACACAAGCCCATCTGTCGAAAAATATTTCAACACAAAAAGGGAAGATCTTATTGGCGAGAAAGTCCAAAAATTATTCACTAATCCTGCTAGATTTGATGAACTAACTGAAATAGTACTTAATAAAGGCTTCATAAATGACCAGGAAGTAGAATTCATTACGGAAACTGGAGAAAAAATGTATTTTTCGGTCAATTCAAAATTAATAAATGACAGCAATGGCAATCCCATCCTTGCGGAAGGGACAATGCGTAATATCAGCGAAAGGATTATCAATCAAAACAGATTGATTGAAGCCACCGAAACAATCAAGAAAAGTGAAGAGGAATTCCGTGCCATTTTTGAATCCTTTGAAGACTTATACTACCGAGTTAGTTTGGATGGCACTATTCAAAATGTCAGTCCGTCAATTGAAAAAATATTGAAATTTAAAAGAGAAGAAATTATCAACACCAATTCAACAAATTTATATTTATATCCTGAAGACCGCTTAAAAGTACTTGAAGGCATAAAAGAAAAAGGGTATATTAATGATTTTGAAATCGTTTTCCAAGACAAAGACAAGAACCCTGTTTATTTGTCCGCCAATTCCCATTTGGTACATGATGCCAAAGGCAATGCAATATACATTGAAGGCACAATGAGAGATATCAGTGAAAGGAAAAAAAATGAGATGGAAATAGAAATGGCTAATCAGACTATCAAGGAAAACGAGAAAAAATACCGAGGTATTTTTGAAAGTGTTCGTGACGTGTTTTTTAGAGCTTCAGCCAAAGATCATAAAATAATAGACATCAGTCCTTCTTGCGCCTATTTTGACTTAAAGGCTGAACAAATAATAGGAAAATCAATTCTAGAATTCTATCACAATCCAGAAGACAGGCAAGAAGTTCTAAGTGAATTAATGCAAAATGGTGAAATAAAAAATTATGATGTGAAGTTTTTGCTAAATTCTAAAATTTATAATGTCTCAATAAATTCTAAAATTGTCTTTGATCAAAACAATGAACCAGAATTCCTAATTGGATCCTTTCGAGATGTTTCTGCTCGCATTCAAGCAGAAGAAAATCTAAAACTAAGTGAGGCAAAATTCCGATCCATCTATGAAAATTTCGAAGACGTCTATTATAAAACAGAACTAAACGGAACCGTAATCGACCTAAGCCCATCATTTGAAAAAAATTTCAAAATGAAACGCTCTGACGTCATCGGGAATTCAACTTCATTTATATATGAAAATCCAGATGACCGCGTAAGATTACTTGATTTGCTGAATAGAAATGGACACGTTACCGATTTTGACACCCGATATATTGATGGAGAAGGCAACATAGTATCTTTCTCTATAAATGCTCGCATTTTGAAGGATTCTAATGGAACTCCAATCTATGTAGAGGGTACATTGAGAAACATTAATGAACGAAGCTTCATGCAGGAAGAAATGTTGAGAAAAAATCGAACACTAGAATTTCAAAACACTGAGTTGGAGCAATTTGCCTATATCGCGTCTCATGATTTACAAGAACCGTTAATTACCGTAATTCAATTCATCGAATTACTACAGGAAGAATTGGAGGAAAATTTGGATGAAGACCAAAAACAGTATTTGCAATTCATTAACAGCTCCACATCGCGAATGCAATTATTAGTAAAAGGACTATTGGATTACTCCAGAATTGGTAAGGGAAGAAAGACCAGCAGCATTGACTGTAATGAAATTGTTGCCACTGTAATTGAAGATATGAATGTTACTCTAAAAGAGAGCAATGCTGTTATTGAATACGAGAACCTGCCTGTTATAGAAGGTTATACTACCGAAATCAGACAACTTTTTCAAAATATAATAAGCAACGCCAATAAATATCGAAAAAAAGACCAGATGCCAAAAATAAAGATAGCGGCTGTAAAAGAGGAAAATAACTGGATTTTTTCAATTGAAGACAATGGAATCGGGATTAAAGAAGAAGATATGGACAAAGTATTTGTGATTTTTAAACGACTACACAATCGCAGTGAATACCAAGGAACTGGTATTGGATTATCACATTGCAAAAAAATAGTAGAGCATCACAATGGAGAGATTTGGGTCGAATCCAAATTTAACGAGGGAAGTACATTCAAATGGACATTCCCATTTGAACAAAACTAAAAATATATAAATCAAAAGCTTTATAATTCAAAAAAAATGGAAAATAAACTAAACTGTATCTTATTGATTGATGATGATTTTGCCACAAACTTCATCAACAAAAAAATTATACAAAAAGCAAATTTATTTGAGCAAATCGAAGTAGCTTTAAATGGCAAGGAAGCTCTAGATTATCTTTGTAACCAAGGTAAATTTGAATCTATCGAAAACAAATACCCTCAACCTCAATTGATATTATTAGATATTAATATGCCAGTTATGGATGGATGGGAATTTATGGAAGCTTATCAAAATTTGAATATCGCAAACAAAGAGAATATTGTCATTGTAATGCTCAGTAGTTCTTTCAACCCTGCTGACAAAGCCAAAGCCGAATCCATACGCGAAATTTCAGAGTTCAGACAAAAGCCCATGAGCAAAGAAGCTCTACTTCAAATTATAGCTGCTAATTTCCCCGAACTAGTTGAAGATACAATTCTCTAATACTGAGCTTAATTAATAACTTGCCGGATTTTAACCAAGAGACCTAACCCATTTTAAAACGAGTTAGGTCTTATCTAAAGATTATGTGGATTTTAATGGGCAGATACGAATTTCAATCCAATTATAGACGATATCAAAGTAAACAAGAAAAAAAGTCGCCAAAAAGTCGCTGGCTCTTTGAATATAAAAATACCGACCAAAACTGTTCCAACTGCTCCAATTCCTGTCCAAACTGCATAAGCGGTCCCAATTGGTAGTGTTTGTGTAGCTTTGTATAATAACGCCATGCTAATAGAAAGCGCTATAAAAAAACCAATCATCCACAAAGTAGATGTCATTCCAGAAGTCTCTTTGGCTTTGCCCAAACAAGTTGCAAAACCCACTTCAAAAAAACCGGCTATAATAAGTAAAATCCAATTCATAAATTACGGTTTAATAATCAATACCGAAGGCACTCCAATTAACCAAACAGGGCGAGAATCCAATAAATCTTTCCAGCTTTCCAAACTTACAATCATTAAATCCTGTTTGATTAAGAAATCATCTGTCAAAATTGATTCGTTATCCAAAATCACATTATTTGGAAATTTTTGTTTTAAGGAACTGAGAGCACTAGCAATTACAAAATTGGATTGCATATGACCATTGATATCCAAAAAGGCTACAATAGCATTATTGTTAAAAATTATTTTTTGGGCATAGTCAATCAAAAAAGAGTCCTCAGAACCGTAAATAGGAACAAAAACCTGATTCACTTCTTTTAAATCTTTGTCAATCAAAACTCCCAACGGCATTTTTACTTTCAGAACAATTTGTCTCGTTCTTTCATCAAATGGTGAATTCACAAACAGTCCTTCTTTACCTGTAAATTTATCCAACAATCTCTCGGGATTTATAATCCTTGAGGTGAATCCAATTACTTTACCCAGTAGAGTCCCTTCAAATATGGATTTCCCAAGTCCAACCAATAATAAATCATAATCCCCTTGATTGGCAATATCAATTATCTCCGTATCAATATCAATTGTTGCTTTGAAAATTGTGGTGATTTCTTGTTTCAAAATAACCGCTTCTTTCATTATAGGATTAAAGCTGCTTCTCTCTTTGTCTTCCATATTGAAACTATGCATTTCATCACTCAAGGACAAATGCAATGCAGTAACTGTACAGACATCTTTTTGCTTCTTTACCAAACTATTAGCCAATCGCAACAAGGATTTCCCTTTCTCATTATTTCCAAAAGAAATCAAAATTCTGTATTTACTGTGATTTACTTCTTCGTCATGATCGATAACATCACTGGTTTTAAAAATGTAATTGATTAAATCCAAAGCAGGTCCTGTCATAAAAGTAGTCACCAATGCCATGATTACCATCATCGTAAAGACTTCAGATGTAAGAACTCCAAGAGCCAATCCAATATTCAATACAATCAACTCCATCAGTCCTCTGGTATTCATCAAGGCTCCAATTACAAGGCTGTTTCTCCAGCTTTGCCCAACGAATTTGGCTGCTAAAGCACTTCCGAAAAACTTACCCACTACTGCGACAAGAATGATAAAACCGGTAACTTTCCATAAATAAGGCTCGTTTATCAAACCTATTTCAGTACGCAATCCTGTGAATACGAAGAACAAAGGAAGTAGTAATATTACTGATACATCTTCAACTTTAGAGATGAAAACAGTTCTGAACTTAGGGACATCCGGCATAATTGCGCCCATCATAAAAGCACCAAACAAGGCGTGAATCCCAACTAATTCTGTAGCATAAGAAGAAATAATCAATATCAAAAAGAAAATGGCAACAACTGGTTTACTCAAACTGTCTTTAGTTCCGTACAAATCTCCAATTCGTTTCAAGAAAGGCTTTACCAGATATATCATCACTACCACATAAAGCGCAGCCAATGAAATTATGTACATCGAGCTTTCAAAAGTACCTGCCTTTACAATGGCAATTACTACTGCCAATAGACACCAAGCCGTAATATCATCTGCGGCGGCGCAAGTAATTGCAATAGCACCTAATTTGGTTTTGTGCATCCCTCTTTCCTGGACAATTCTTGCCAAAACAGGAAAGGCAGTAATACTCATGGCAATCCCCATAAATAAACTGAAGGAAAGAAACTTAACTCCTTCTGGAGCAAAACGATTGTAAACAAAATAAGCCAATCCAATTCCCAATGCAAATGGAATCACAATACTTGCATGACTGATAACAATAGCTTCTTTAGCCCTGTTTTTCAGAACTTTAATATCGAGTTCCATACCGATTACAAACATAAAAAGTATCAACCCAATCTGACTCAAAAACTTTAAGTTCTCTAAGGAATTAGCTGGGAAAAGTGCTTGAAAAAAATCAGGAAAATACAAACCTAATAAGGATGGTCCTAGTGCAATTCCTGCAATAATCTCCCCAATTACCGATGGCTGTCCAATTTTTTTGAAAAACCACCCAAAAAGGCGAGCCACAAGTATAATCATTATAATTTGTGCCAATAAAATAGCCAAAGGATCCTGTACGTTATGAATCATTGAAGTGAGGAAATCGTCCCAGGAACTGACACTTGCCTCTTTATGAATAATGGTTTTATTTTTCTCAAGATGTTTACCCGACTTTATAATCCAATACATTAGCGCAGTAAAACCTCCTGTAACTCCTAAATAAAATAATGTATTCCTGTACTTTTTCATACCAATAGCAATGCGCAAATTAATTTTATAAAACAAAGATGAGAAAAACTAACCTATTAATTATAAAACATAGAGAAATAGTAACTAAAATTTAATTCTGGCAATAACGTGCACTCAAAAAAGAAAAAATAACTTTACCAATAAGGAAGGCTTTATTTCTAAAGGTTTACTAAATTTGCACCTTTAAAAATTTTGAGATGAAAAAATGGTTTAGCCTAGGATTTTGGGAATTAATTGCCAGAGTTGTAATCAGAAATAAAGCACTAATGCTATCGCTAATTGCGTTAATTACGATACTTCTGGCAATGCAATGGAAAAATATCCATTTTACCCATACTGAAGCCAATCTTTTACCAGCCGACAACATTGTCAATATCGAATACAATGCCTTTCTGAACAAATTTGGAGAAGAAGGCAACTTGATTGTCATTGGTGTAAAAAACAATGCAATATTCACTCCAAAAGTTTATGCGTCATGGGTAAAATTGATGAATACCATAAAATCAAACAAAGATGTTGATTTAGTTATTTCATTGAATGACATGAAAAAACTGCAAAAAAATGAAAGCGAGGAAAAATTCGAACTGGTTCCGTTTATTGACCAAAGCAAAACCCAAGATAAAGAATATTTACAAAAAATTAAACACGACCTTTTTAACAACTTGCCTTTTTACGAAGGATTACTTTTTAATAAAAAATCAGGAAGCATTCGCTCTGCAGTTTATCTCGATAAAAAAATCGTAAATACACCGGAGAGAAAAAACTATGTTCTCAACAAGCTGATTCCTGCCATAAAAACCTTCGAAAAGGAAACAAACATCAAACTTCGCGTTTCAGGAATGCCTTATATCAGGACGCTGAATGCGCAGACCATTCTCAACGAAATTAGTCTTTTCATTGGTGCAGCATTATTTATCACTTCCTTATTATTCTTTTACTTTTTCAGAAGTTTCAGAGCTACGATGATTTCGCTATTCATTGTTATCATAAGTGTAATGTGGTCTTTTGGAATTTTGGGATTATTGAGATATGAGATTACGGTATTGACGGCAATGGTGCCAACATTGATGATTGTTATCGGGATTCCCAACTGTATTTTCCTAACGAACAAATACCATCAGGAATACAAAATTCACGGAAACAAAGCCAAGGCAATACAGCGCGTAACTACCAAAGTGGGAATGGCAATGCTGATGACCAATGTGACCACCGCGATTGGATTTTTCACTTTCATCACTTCCAATAATAAACTGCTTATCGAATTTGGTAATGTGACCTCTATCAACATTTTAATGCTGTTTATACTATGCATCATTGCTATTCCAATTTTACACAGTTATGTCCCTGCACCGGTAGAAAGACATTTGGAACATTTGGATCGAAATTCCATCAAACGCTTCATGGATTGGATTCTTAGAAACGTAAAGTACAATCGATTTTCTATTTATGCTGTGGCTGTCAGTCTTTTGGTCATCAGCATCATAGGAATCAATAAATTGCGCATTTCCGGAAGTTTAATCGAAGACATGCCCAAGAAAGAAGAGTTCTTCAAGGACATTATTTTTTTCGAAAAAGAATTTGACGGTGTGATGCCATTAGAAATAATGATTGACACCAAACGCAAAAAAGGGGTAATGAAATTATCTACTTTGAAAAAAATGGATGAACTCCAAAAAACAATAGAGGAAATTCCGGAACTTTCAAAACCGATTTCCATTGTCAATCTGGTTAAATATTCCAAACAGGCTTATTACAACGGTAATCCTGATTATTATGAGTTACCCACTTCACAAGAACAGGCTTTCATTTTATCCTATGCTAAAAATGCCACCAAGAATTCCAAAGAGAATTTAATGAAAAGCTATGTTGACAATACGGGACAAGTGGCCAGAATTACCACATTTATGCGTGATGAAAGCGGAGGAAGAATCCCTATAATTGAAGCCGAAATCCGCAGAAAAGCTGACATCCTTTTTCCACCAGACAGATACAATGTGATTATTACTGGAAAAGCGTTGGTTTTCCAGAA
>DATEOV010000123.1:0-8624 GCA_035273645.1 Flavobacterium sp.
TTAATTGGTTTTAAAGCTAATGGAAATACAAATTTTTTCGAAAATAAAACAGAAGCTACTTTTTATCCCAATCCAAATCACAGATTGATTTATGAAAAAGCCTTTGAGAAATTCAAAAAGGTTTATCCATTATTAAAAGAAATATAGAAGTAAAAAAACATAAACTAAAAAAGCGTTGTGTCAAATAAGACACAACGCTTTTTTCTGCAGAGAGGAAGGGATTCGAACCCTCGATACAGTTACCCATATACTAGCTTTCCAGGCTAGCTCCTTCAACCACTCGGACACCTCTCTATTATTTTGGTGTGCAAAGAACATTAAAAAAAATGAATTTCGGAAATAAAAAAATCAATATTATTGCATTTCTCCCCTTAATGAAGTTTCGAATACATTTTTGAAGTCTGACGAAGCTATATTTTGCCCCAATAAATACATTAATTTGGTAATTGCGGCTTCAGTAGTAATATCTTTTCCCGAAATAATTCCCAGTTTTTTCATTGTGGTACTCGTTTCATAATGCCCCATGCTCACACTACCTATCGAACATTGCGTAACATTTACAATATGCAAACCTCTATTTATTGCATTTTGCAAAAGTGTCAAAAACCAATCTTCCGTAGGTGCATTTCCTGCACCATAAGTTTCGAGTACAATCCCTTTTAAACTCTGAATATTCAAAATAGCAGAAAGTACTGTTTCACTTATTCCTGGAAACATTTTGATGATCGCTACATTATTATCCAAATGCATGTGAACTTTTAAAGAAGCTCCATCATTTGAAGGCAAAAATAATTCTGAATTTATTTTTAAATGCACTCCGGACTCCACCAAAAAAGGGTAATTAGGAGAAATAAATGCCCTGAAATGTTCAGCATTTATTTTGACTGTTCTATTCCCACGATATAATTTGTATTCGAAATAGAGGCAAACCTCTTTAATTAACGGTTTACCGTTTTCTTGTAAAGAAGCAATTTGAATCGCTGTAATTAAATTTTCTTTGGCATCGGTTCTCAAATCCCCAATAGGTAGTTGAGAGCCAGTAAAAATGATAGGTTTTGAAAGGTTTTCGAGCATAAAACTCAATGCCGAAGCTGAATACGACATGGTATCAGACCCATGAAGCACTACAAAACCATCAAAATTGGCGTAATTATTCTCAATTGTAAGAGCAATTTGGGCCCAATGCTCAGGGTTCATATTCGACGAATCAATAGGATTTTCAAACGAAAAAGTATCTATCTCGCAATCCAGTAATTTTAATTCGGGAATATTATGAAGGAGTTTGCTAAAATTGAAAGCCTTAAGTGCTCCCGTTTCAAAATCCTTTCTCATACCAATCGTTCCACCGGTATAAATCAAAAGGATTTTAGACTTAGAGTTCATCGACATATTTCAATTTATTGACAACTGGATTCGCGTACATATCCAAAAACCCTTGTTTGGCAACTGGATGTTCATGATCAATTCTCATCTCCAAACGTCGCTCAAAAAGCAATTTTTCATTTTCGGTATACAAATGAGAAAATCGATTCGAACAGTTCAAAATATCATAAGCAATAAAATTGGTCGTCCACAATTTGTAATTAGCCAAAATGGAATCGTCAATTACTTGTGCCAATGCTTGCACTTGTTTGTTTGTAGTATCTACATTTTTAATAATGTCATCGATTTCGGTTTCGAGAACATCACCAATATGAATGTGAATTCTTTTCTTTTGTCCAATGATTCCACTCAACAAAGTCTTGAAATCTTCGTTTTTCTCTTTCTTGTAAATTTCATTATTTGCTTCTGCCAACAACTGTGGCATTTTCAAAGCATCTGTTGGGTCATATTCGTAAGAAATAGAAACAGGAACAATTTTAATTTTCTTAAAGTAGTCCATTATGTTAGGCTCATCAGATCCCATGGCAATCATTTTCAAAACCCCAGGATTGGTTTCGTCATTTCCATCCTTGGTTCTTCCCTCCCGTTGTGCAATCCAAACCGAACGATTTTCATGCAACAACAACTGAGCCATATATTCAGACAACAGTTTAGAACTCACCAACAATTCCCTTGGTGATAATCCACGTTGCACTAAAAAATTCCTATTTAATTTTGCTAATATTCTTAAAAACGTTTTTTTAACTAAATTATCACCAATAGCAGATGAAGTCATATCCAGCCCGTGCTCAAAGAGAGAGGCATTCAACAAAGTTGTATCCAAAACGATATCTCTATGATTTGAAATAAAAAGATAAGCGGTGTTTTTTTCTAACTTTTCAAAACCCGATGTGGTTAAACCCTCCGAGCTTTTCTCCAACACCTGTTGCACTCCATAATAAATAAAGTTGCATTGAAAATCACGAATAGAATGAGTTTTGCGAAGTTGTTCTTTCCAAATTTCATCTTCTGTTCCAGGAAAACAAAAGTTCATTAAAGCTTTCATCATCGGATGATCAATAACTTTTATTATTCCTTCGTTTATTTCGGAATCATAAAAAGACCGAATCGCATCAAATTTATTCATTTTGGTTTTCAATTTAGTTGGACAAAAGAACAAAAAAAATATTAAAGTTACAGAAAATCGGTATTAAATACCGAATATTTCTGCAGAATTATCGGTTGTTATACTCGCTATCTCATTTGCCGAAAGGCCATATATTTGAGCCAATTTATCGACAACATTTATTAAATAGCTGCTTTCGTTGCGTTTGCCACGGTACGGAATTGGAGCCAAATAAGGAGAATCTGTTTCCAAAACAATATACTTTAAATCGATTTTATCCAAAAACTGGTCTATTTTTCCATTCTTAAAAGTGACAACCCCACCTATCCCCAATTTCATATTATAGGATATCGCCTGTAAAGCTTGCTCATAAGTTCCCGAAAAGCAATGAAATATACCGAACAGTTCAGGTGATTTCTCTTCTTCCAGAATTTCGAATATTTCATCAAAAGCCTCACGACAATGAATCACTATCGGAAGTTTATATCTTTTGGCTAACTGAATTTGTTGTCTAAAAGCGATTTGTTGTTCGGGCAAATGCGTTTTATCCCAATATAAATCAATCCCTATTTCACCAATAGCGACAAACTTTCTTTTGGCCAATTCAGTTTCAACATGATTTAATTCCTCCAGATAATTATCCTTAACATAAGTAGGATGTAAACCCATCATCAAGAATACATTCTCAGGATAATCTTGTTCCAAATCATACATACTATTCGTACAAGTAGAATCTATGGATGGAACAAAAAATCGAGTAACACCATTATCAATGGCTCGTTGCATCATTTCATGTCTATCCAAATCAAATTCTTCAGAATATAAATGGGTATGGGTATCGGTAAGTATTGCCTTTGTTTCCAAGTGTAAAATTTAATGTTGCAAAATTACTCTAAAAAGCGGGCTTTCCAAAAAAAGGAGTTTCATAAAGAGTCATTGGATTTTTTTAGAAACAAATAATGAAACATAACCAGTATAACACTATTTTTACTTTACAAACAAGCCATTCCCATCATGAAGAATTTACACGAAAAACTAAAGAAAGTAGATTACAAAAAAGTCAAGTTTAAAGTCACCAAGACACAACACCTTTTGATTAAAGCAAAAATAAATGGTGTAAAAGGAAATTTCATATTGGATACAGGTGCTTCCAACAGCTGTGTGGGATTTGAAAGCATTGAATATTTTGCATTGGAAGCCAAAAATTCCAAGACCAAAGCTTCTGGTGCGGGAGCAACAGGCATGTTAACACAGATATCCTCCAACAATAAACTTCAATTAAATAACTGGAAACACAATAAGTTTGACCTCGTTATATTTGATCTATCGCACGTCAACGAAGCCTTGGGACATTATAAAGTAAAACCTGTTCATGGTATCATTGGTGCAGATGTTTTAATGAAAGGCAAAGGAATAATCGATTATTACAATCATTGTCTTTATTTAAAGTAAGAAAACTTTTTTAGTTATATTTGTTGAGCCAGTTTTAACAAATCTATTACTATGAAAAAAACTCTACTTTGTTTTCTATTCTTATTTACTACTGTTTTTTATGCTCAAGTGAGTGATATTGTTCATTGCTCCGGAGACAACAATTTTGATTTAAGTAAGCAAAAAATATACTTAATTGGTAATTTAAATCCTGATGAAACTACAGTAAGCTACCATTTAAGCCTTGCTGATGCAACCAATAATGTAAATGCAATTGCAAATCCTTCTAATTATAATACAGCTGCAAGTTCTACAACTATCTATGCCAGAATTGATAATAACGGAACTATCACAACCAATTCATTCAATGTAAAAGTTACTCCTGCCTTAATTATAGCAGCTACGAATACCACAATAGCTTGCAAAGGAGGCACTTCGTTGCTAACCATTACTGCTTCTGGAGGAGGTGGACAGTATTACTATTCTATAAATAATGGAGTCACTTTTACCAGTAGTAACATTTTCAACAATTTATCGGCAGGGGCATACACTATACAGGTATTAGATGTTGCCGCTAGCTGTCCAACTACATGGACTTACTCTATTACAGAACCAACGACTGTATTAAATACAACTGTAGCGATTGTTGGTCAAAATGCAACTATTACGGCAATTGGAGGAACTAGTCCGTATCAATACTCATCAGACGGCAATAATTATCAAGCTAGTAATGTATTTCCAAATTTAGCACCCGGAAACTATATTTTTAGAGTAAGAGATTCTCGAGGTTGTGTAGCAATGGTCTCGGCAACTATCTTACCTGTTTTAACTTCTACAGCAGCTATTACCAAAGAAATAGATTGTCTTAATAATGCTTCAATAGCGGTTGCTGTTGCTGGCGGACAACCTCCTTATACTTATTCGTTGAATGGAGGAGGTTTTCAAGCCATTAACATTTTTAATAATCTAACTGCTGGAACATATTCGATTGTCGTAAAAGACGCTGTAAATACAACCTCAAATACAACTTATATAACAGTAGCAACACCTGTTCCTGTAAACGGGGTTGTACTTCGCACCAATCCAACAAGTTGCAGCAATGCATCAATAACTATTCAGGCAACCTCTGGGCAAGCTCCATATTATTATTCTATTGACAACGGAGTAACTTTTAGCAATATGAATACCTTCACGAATTTACAGGCAGGTACCTATGTCACGTTTATAAAAGACAGTAAGAATTGTGCTTCTCCTCCTTTACCTACAACTATAGATCCTGTTCAAACATTGGTGGCGACCGCTACAAATACTCCGATACTTTGTCGAAACGACTTCTCAACATTAATGACCAACGCTATAGGTGGACAGCCACCTTATCAATATTCAATAAACAATGATGCTTATACAGTAATCAATAGTTACCCTACTAGAGCTGGAACGTACACTATTAGAGTAAAAGATAATAACGGCTGTATAGCACAACTTGAATATGCGATAACAGAGCCAGCAATTGTATTTGGCAACATAATTATTGAAGGTCAGACTATATCAGTTATTAATATGCAGGGAGGGACCGGATCCTATATGTATGCTTTAGATCAAAATAATTTTCAAACCAATAATGTTTTTTCAAATGTAGCTCCAGGAATTCACGTCGTAAGAGTAAAAGATTCAAACAATTGCGAACCTGGAACTTTTTCAGCAGTTATTGAAGACCCAAATTCTTTAATTTCTTCATCAACTATTACCAAACAAATAGATTGTTTAAGCAATGCTACAATTACAATTACTGCTACTGGCGGGCAACTTCCTTATCAATATTCAATTGACGGAGGTATAACATATGTAACAAGTAATATTTTTAACAATCTAACTGCTGGAACATATACCGTTACTGTAAAAGATGCTCTTAATACTATAAGTCAAACAAATACAATTACAATAGCACCACCAATATCTGTAACTGCAATCGCAGTGCTTACTAAGGCTACCAATTGTGGAGAAAGTGACACTGTAACTATTACTGCAACTTCAGGAAAAGCACCTTACCTCTATTCTTTTGATGGATCTAACACTTTTACAACTGTAAATACTGCTACTGGCTTAACTGCAGGAGCTCATTCTTTATTTGTTAAAGACGCTAACGGTTGTTTGACTGCTTTGTCTATTGTTATTACACCTTCATCTTCTTTGTCTGCGACTATTACGGCAACGAACCCATACTGCTCTCAAAGCAACGATGGAAGAATAAGTTTAATAGCAACTGGAGGAACAGCACCTTATACCTATTCAATAGGAAATGGTTATGCTTCAAGCAATATTTTCAATAATTTATCTGCCGGATATTATAATGTAAGCGTAAAAGATGCTCTTGGATGTCTATATACTATGGTTGCGGCCATTATAGAGCCTACTATTTTATCAATGACAGCAGTTACTACAAACTCAACAACAAGTGCTGATAATGATGGAACTATAACTGTTAATGCTGCGGGAGGAGTTACTCCTTATTCTTATGAAATAACAGATAATATAGGATTACCAATTACTTCTTTTCAAACTTCTACTCTTTTTACAGGCTTAAAATCTGGATCATATGGTGTTAAAATAAGAGATGCAAATGGATGTATCACCTTTCAAACGAATATTGTAATAAATAAAACTAATCCACTTTTAGCAACAACTACTGCAACACCTACAACATGTCTTAATTCTACTGGAACAATAACTGTTAGTGTATCTGGAGGTGTAGGTCCTTATCAATATTCATTGGATAATGGAGCTACTTATTTTTCTTCAAATGTATTTTCTAATTTAGCTCCTGGAAATTATTCTATAACCGTTCGGGATATTGAAAATACCACAACAAACGTTCCTGCTACTATAGCTGATGTAAAACCAGTATTGATTTCTGCAACTTTAGTCTCAGCAGTAAGCTGTAATGGTGCCAACAATGGCTCTATAAAAACAACTGTCATCCAAGCCCAAGCACCTTATGTTTATAAATTAGACAATGTTGATTTCTATGATTCTAATGCTGTGTTTACTTTTAACAACCTGTCCGCGGGAGAGCATACTATACAAGTAATCGACAACAATGGCTGCACTTCGTTTGTAAGCATAACAATACCAGAACCAACTATCCTTAACTCAACGGTTGCTGTTAATGATAAAACTATTTCCATAAATACAACAGGTGGAGTTCCTCCTTATTCTTATACGCTACAAGATAACGATACAGGAGCAACAATAACAGGCCCGCAAACATCTAATGTCTTTACTAATTTACCAACAGGAGTATATAGTTTGCAAGTTATTGATAGTACGATATGCTCATTATTAAAAACTGGAATTAATATTTCTAATACTAATGTATTGTCAGCAAGTTTTTCAGTCTTACCTATAACCTGTAATAATCCTAGCGGAATGATTACTGTTGTTGCTACAGGAGGCTCAGGCTCTTATGAATATTCGCTAGACAATGGAGTTAATTATACTTCTTCAAATGTTTTTACTGGTTTGGCACCTGGAACTTATAACATAAACGTCAAAGATTCTCAAAATACCACAACAACCGTTATCGCTACTATAAGCCCTCTACAACCTTTACTTGCTGATGCTGTTCTTACTAAAACTATAGATTGCTTAAGTAATGCTTCAATAAATGTTATAGCTTCGGGAGGTAAAAAACCATATCAATATTCTTTTGACAATGGCTTAACATATAATGCAAACAATACTTTTACAAACATAAATGCAGGTACATATTTTGTACAAGTAAAAGACTCACTTGATTGTACAGTAACTACAAACAGCATAGTTATAGTACAACCAATTCCTTTATATGCTAATTTTACAACAACCGATGGAACGATAACTACTATTGCCACAGGAGGAATTGCACCTTATTCTTATGTACTAACTGACAATAGTGGCTCAACAGTTATTCCTTTTCAAAATTCTAATATTTTTACGGGTTTAACAAATGGATCATATGGTGTTGAAGTGAGAGATGCAACTGGCTGCACCTACATCAAAACAGATATTACTATTGTAAACAAACCTAATTCCCTTTTAACGACAACTGCAGTAACTCCTACAACATGTCTTAATCCTACTGGAACAATTACCGTTAGTGTATCTGGAGGAGTAGCCCCTTATCAATATTCAATAGACAATGGAGTTAATTATATTACTACAAATGTTTTTACTAGTTTGACACCCGGAACTTATATGATAAAAGTTCGAGACGCAGAAAACAACATAACTTCAATTGTTGCAGTAATAACTCCTGTGAATACTCCGGCCATTTCAGCAACAGTTAATTCAAATGTCCTTTGTAAAGGAGACAATACAGGTTCAATAACAGCTGTAGCAACTGGCGGACAAGAACCATATACTTATTCTTTAGATGGGATTACTTTTAACACCACTAATGTCTTCACAAATTTACGTGTCGGTACTTTCAACATTACAGTAAAAGACACGAATGGCTGTACTGCTGCAACAACAATTGTTTTAACAGAACCAGCAGAAAATCTATCAGCTACTGCTATATTAATTAATGATCAAGGAATAATTGTCAATGCAAAAGGAGGAACAGCACCTTATAAATATTATTTACAAAACAATAATGGAATCGTAGTTGCCGGCCCACAAACAGATGGAATATTTACCAGACTGCCAATTGGGCGTTACTCGGCAC
>DATEOV010000124.1:0-2191 GCA_035273645.1 Flavobacterium sp.
AAATCCCTATTTTAGTTTCTTTGATCCTTTGTATATTAGCAATTCATAATTTTTTAGCTTCTTTAAAATAAAATGACTTTCAAACAAAAAATATACCAGCATTACAATCAATTAGTCCAAGACAGAATAGACGCTTTCAGGGATATGATTGCGGCTTTGACTGAAGATTCCAAAAACGATGCCAAAGGTTCAGCTGGCGACAAGCATGAAACGGCCTTGTCTATGATGCATATAGAACAGGAAAAATTCAATACAAAACTCAAAGAAGTATTGACTCAAAAAGCAGTTTTAGATAAGTTAGACTCTTCTGTTGTGGCAGAAACCATTATTCTGGGAAGTTTGGTAAAAGCTAACGGAATTTATTTGTACCTAAGTCTTGCCCTTCCGAAGATTAGTATTGACGGCATCAATGTTATTGCTTTATCTCCACAATCTCCTTTGGGAAATAAGTTGATGGGAAACAAAGTTGGATTTGCTTTTGAGATTAATACGACTAAGTATTTGATTGAAGAAATTTTATAGTCTATTCTTTCTAAACAATTCATTTTTTTATTTACGGTTTTATTGGAGCTCTTTTTTTTATATTAGCTCCATTAACTAAACTGTTTTATTATGAAGAAAATTTCTTTTCTGCTTTCATTGATTTTATTGGTGTCCTGTAATCAACAAAATAAGATTGCTGTAGATACTATTATTACGAATGCCAATATTTATACTGTAAATAAAGATTTTGGTAAAGCTTCAGCAATGGCAATTCAATCTGGTAAAATTGTGGCTATTGGTTCCAATGATGAAATAGCAAATTCGTATGATTCCAAAAATACTATTGATGCAAAAGGAAAATTTATTTATCCAGGTTTGTATGATGCACATTGTCACTTTTATAGTTATGGGTTAAGTCTGCAAGAAGTCGATTTACGAGGAACCAAAAGCATGGCGGAAGTAATTGATAGAATCAAGGAATATCAAAATGAAAGACAAACAACTTTTATAGTTGGAAATGGATGGGATCAAAATGATTGGAAAGTAGCTAAATTTCCAACGAAAGAAGATTTGGATGCAGCTTTTCCAACTGTTCCTGTAGTTTTAAATCGTATAGATGGTCACGCAATTGTTGTGAATAGTGTTGCTTTGAAATTGGCAGGAATCACAAAATCAACAAAAGTCTCTGGTGGAGAAATTGTTTTGGAAAATGGTGAGCCTAATGGAATTTTAATTGATAATCCAATGGAGTTGGTTTTTAAAATAATACCTAAGCCAAATCGAAAAAAACAAATCTCTGGATTATTAGACGCCGAAAAAGTGATGTTTCAGTATGGGTTGACAACTGTCAATGATGCTGGTTTAGATCCGGATGTCATTAATTTGATAGATAGTCTGCAAAAAGCAAAAGCTTTGAAAATTAATGTGTATGCCATGATTACGGTGAATCAAAAGAATATTGATTTATACTTGAAAAAAGGAGTTTACAAATCAGATAATTTAAATGTATGCTCTTTTAAAATGTATGGAGATGGTGCATTGGGTTCTCGTGGTGCCTGTTTGCATAAGCCGTATTCGGATAGCCCAAAACAATATGGAGCATTGCTTTCTTCTGTGGAAGAATTAAAAAATGTAGCTAAACAAATTGCGAATTCTCCTTTTCAGTTGAATTCACACGCTATTGGAGATTCGGCAAATACTGTTTTGTTGAAAATATATAAAGACGCATTGACTGGTAAGAAAGATAGAAGATGGAAAATTGAACATGCACAAGTGATTCAAGAGGCTGATTTTGATTATTTTTCGACAGGAATAATTCCTTCAGTACAGCCTACTCATGCCACATCAGATATGTATTGGGCAGGTGAAAGATTAGGAAATGAAAGATTGAAAAATGCTTATGCCAATAAAAAATTACTTCAAAAAGCTGGAATCGTTGCTTTGGGGACGGATTTTCCAGTAGAAGAAGTAAATCCAATGCTTACTTTTCATGCCGCTGTAGCCAGAAAAGATATTAAAAATTATCCCAAGGCAGGTTTTCAAATGGAAAATGCATTGACAAGAGAGGAAACATTAAGAGGAATGACCATTTGGGCAGCCTATTCTAATTTTGAAGAAAAAGAAAGAGGAAGTCTTGAAGTTGGTAAATGGGCAGATTTTGTAATTTTTGATCAAGATTTTATGGAAGTTGAAGAAAATCAAATGGTTA
>DATEOV010000125.1:0-14017 GCA_035273645.1 Flavobacterium sp.
AACTTTGAAAAGAGCTGTTTCGAGAGTGGCCGTTCCTGACGTTACCAATGCCGCTGTGGCATTGCGCAATAAAGCATAGGTTTTGTTCGAGATGAATTTTATATTATCGCTAGAAATGAATTGTTGGTAAAATGAAAATTCCTGGCTTGGCGCACCTGCAATCACAAATTGATAATCGGGAAAATCCTTGACAACGCTTAACATTACCGACAGCATTTTGCTGATTTCCTGTTTTCGGCTTCCGGGCAAAATGGCAATAATCGGTTTTTCGGACAATTGATTTTCAGTTCTAAAAGCATTAGTATCAACCCCCGATTGGTTATGAATGGCATCAATCAATGGGTGACCTACAAATTCAACAGGGAATTTATGTTTGACTTCGTAAAAGTCTTTTTCGAAAGGTAAAATCACGTACATTTTGTCAACATCGTGCTTGATGGCGGTGATTCGGTTTTCTTTCCAAGCCCAAATTTGAGGAGAAATATAATAATGGTTTTTATATCCGGTTTGCTTGGCCCATTTGGCAATTCGCATGTTGAAACCAGGATAATCGATATAAATAATTACATCTGGAGAGAATTGTGCGATGTCTTTTTTGCAAATTTCAATGTTATTCAAAACGGTTTTTAGGTTGAAAAGCACTTCGACAAAACCCATAAAAGCCAAATCGCGATAGTGTTTTACCAATGTCCCGCCTACATTTTGCATCAAATCGCCACCCCAAAAACGGATGTCGGCATTTGTGTCTTCTTCGTAGAGTGCTTTCATCAAATTGGAACCATGTAAGTCTCCAGAAGCTTCTCCTGCAATAATATAGTATTTCATTTTTGTGATTTTTTCGATGAACAAAGATAATATTTTAGATGCTAAGATTCTGAGATACTAAGTTGCTGAGATAAAGCAGATATTTTTTTTAAAAAACTTAGAATCTTAGCAACTTAGTGACTCAATAGCTCTAAAGAAATAAAGTAACAATAGTAAGCGCGATAACTGCCAAAACGATACCTCTTGCCATGATTTCTTTATTCAATTTTAATAAAATTCCGAAGGCGATTAAATCTAGTATAGAGCCAAGAGTGACTAATTTTCCTAGATGTCCTTCGGCTTTCATGGATTGAATTCCTGACATAAAATCAGTATGAACGATAAGCGTGAGGTAGAGGAACATTCCCAAGAGGGAAGCTAAAATTCCTATTATGAATCCGATAAATAAGTCTAGTTTATTCATTTGTTTATTCATTCCAATCTCTTTTGGTTAAGTTTTGTATTGCGTGATGGGCTGTTAGGTCAAATTGTACAGGGACTATGGAAATGAAACCATTTTGCAAAGCCCACTCATCTGTGTCTTCACCTTTGTCTTGGTTTACAAATTCTCCCGTAAGCCAGTAGTAATCTTTACCTTGTGGAGTTTGTCGTTTGTCGAACTTTTCAGTCCAAAGAGCATTTGCTTGACGACAAATTTTGATTCCTTTGATTTCTTTTTCTTTTAATTTTGGGAAATTCACATTCAAAATAACGCCTTCAGGAAGCTTGTTTTTCAAGACCTCGAGCGTAATGGTTTTGATGTATGATTTGATTGGTTTAAAATCGGCATTCCAATCGTAATCCAACAAAGAGAAACCAATAGCTTGAATGCCTTCTATCCCAGCTTCTACGGCGGCACTCATTGTTCCGGAATAAATGACATTTATGGATGAGTTGGAACCATGATTGATACCAGAGGCACAAAGATCCGGTTTTCGTTTTAAAATTTCGTGTACGGCTATTTTAACACAATCTACCGGGGTTCCGGAGCAACTGTATTCCGTTATTGCATCCGTATCTTTTGAAATTTTATTGAGATATAAAGTGTCATTTATGGTAATGGCGTGACCCATGGCACTTTGGGGTTTGTCTGGAGCGACGATAACGACATCACCTATTGTTGTCATTACTTCGATCAAAGCTCTTATGCCCGGGGCGGAAACTCCATCGTCATTCGTTATTAGTATTAAAGGCCTTTCATTTTTCATTTTAATGCTGTTAAAAATATATAAATTTTCATAAATTTTGACTTCAGAAACAAATGTACTAACACAAAATCTTATATTGCGAACAAATAAAATATATTTTTCGCCTAGCTTTTTGTTAAAGTCAGAAAATCTATTTTATACCTTTAACAAAAAATTATGTAGATATCTAGGGGGTTGGCATAGTTTTTAATGTAACTTAGATAAAAAAATTGATGAATTCTATTATTAGCTTTATGAAAAGAAATTATAAAATACTCATAGCTGTGGTATGCCTTTCGGCTACCTTATTTGCCTTTAATATTAATTCAAAAAAATCAGTAGATCCAGAAAGAGATAAGTTGCTTTTGGAGCTATTAACATTTGTAATTGAAAAAGGACATTATAATCCTGCTGTTATAGATGATAATTTTTCAAAAGGGGTTTACAAAGATTATATAGCTGCATTAGATCCGTCTAAACGTTTCTTTTTGCAATCGGATATTAATGAGTTTTCCAAATTCGAATTGGAATTGGATGATCAATTGATTAATAAAGATTTGACTTTCTTTAATCTTACTTACGATCGTTTGATGCTTCGTATGGAAGAAAGTAAAAAAATATTTAAAGACATTTTAGGGAAACCGTTTGACTATAGTGTTGATGAGGATTTTAATGTAGATTACGATAAAGCTCCTTATTCTAAAAACAGTACAGAATTGAAGGAGAAATGGAGAAAACAAATTAAATTATCTACTCTTTCGTCTTTTACAGACAAGAAAAAAATGGAAGAGGATAAGAAATTGAAAGATCCACAATACGTAATAAAAACGGATGCAGCTCTTGATGTTGAAACAAGAGAAAGCTCTTTGAATTCATTAAATGAGTCCTTTGGATTTATGAATGATTTAAAAAGAGATGATTGGTTTACATTGTATATCAATTCTATTATGTCTCGTTTTGATCCACATACTACTTATTTTGCTCCTGAAGAAAAAGAAAGATTTGACGTAAGCATGAGTGGTAAGCTTGAAGGTATTGGTGCCAGATTGCAAAAGAAAAATGATTACACTGAGATTTCAGAATTAATTTCAGGTGGACCGGCTTGGAGAGGAAAGCAATTGGAAGCAGGAGATTTAGTGATGAAAGTGGCACAAGGGAATGGTGTTCCTGTTGATGTTGTAGGAATGCGTTTGGATGATGTCGTTAAAAAAATTAAAGGACCAAAAGGATCTGAAGTTCGTCTTACTGTGAAAAAAGTTGACGGAACTATTCAAGTGATTTCTATCATAAGAGATATTGTTGAGATTGAAGAAACCTATGCAAAATCAAGTGTAGTTGAGAAAAACGGCCTAAAATACGGGGTTATTTATTTGCCTAAATTTTACATAGACTTTGAAAATAAAGACGGTAGAGATGCCGGTAAAGATATTGCTCTAGAAGTGGATCGTTTGAAAAAGGCGGGAGTGAACGGAATTGTTCTTGATGTACGTGATGATGGTGGTGGATCTTTGTCCACTGTAGTGGATATTGCAGGTTTATTTATTGAGCAAGGACCTATCGTTCAAATAAAATCGGCAGGTAAGAAAAAAGAAATCTTGTATGATACAGATAAAAAAATTGAGTGGGATGGACCATTGGTAATTATGGTGAATGAATTTTCGGCATCTGCATCTGAAATTTTGGCAGCTGCTATCCAAGATTACAAAAGAGGAATTATCATTGGTAGCAAACAAACTTATGGTAAAGGAACTGTTCAAAATGTAATTGACTTAAATCAATTTGTGCGTAATAGTTCTGCGGGAGATTTAGGTGCTTTGAAAACAACTACTCAGAAATTTTATAGAATTAATGGTGGTTCAACTCAATTAGAAGGGGTAAGCAGTGATGTGGTTATGCCGGATCGTTATGCTTATTTAAAAATGGGAGAGCGTGATGAAGAAAATGCAATGCCATGGGATAAAATTGATCCAGCTCTTTATACGGTTTGGACTAACACTTCAAAATTTGATCAAGCTATTATTAACAGTAAAAAGAGAATTGAAAATAATGTTCAATTTAAATTAATCGAAGAAAATGCTAAATGGATTGACAGTAGAAGTACTGAAAATAATTATAGCTTGAATATTGATAAATTTAAAATTGCTCAGAATCAAATTGAAGAAACTGCTAAAAAGTTTAAACCAATTGTTGATTATAAAAATAATTTGAAGTTCACTTCATTGCCTTATGAATTAGAAGGAATCAGCAAAGATCCGGTTCTGAAAGAAAAAAGAGAAAGATGGCATGAAAGTTTGTCAAAAGATATTTATGTTGAAGAAGCTTTGAATGTTTTGGATGATTTACAACCAAAATCAATTGTAAAAACGGGTATTCCTGGAGACAAAAAAGGAAAGTTAGTTAAATCATAAATTTTAAATAATTTCACTGTAATAAGAAACGCTTCAGTTTTTGAAGCGTTTTTTTTATGGATAAAAATAGTAAATGTTAAATAATGTAATAAACGGCCTTTCAGTCATTTAATTTTTTTAAGTTGAAAAAACTAATTTATATCTTTAGCGAAATATTTTAGCTTTAAGCAATTAGCATAACAAAAGCGGTTTTAAATATCACTGTATATAAGTGATTTATACCGCACGAGAGCTAACTGAAGATTAAAAATAATATGCCCCAAATGAAAAGAAATTATAAAAAACTCATAGCAGTAATATGCCTTTCGGCTACTTTATTTGCCTTTACGATTAATTCAAAAAAAGCAGTTGATCCTGATAAAGACAAGTTGTTATTGGAATTATTGATGTTTGTAATTAAGAAAGGACATTATAATCCTGTGGCAATTGATGATGATTTTTCAAAAGGAGTTTACAAAGAGTATATAGAAGCTTTGGATCCTTCCAAACGTTTTTTCCTGCAGTCCGATATAAATGAGTTTTCTAGATACCAATTAGAGTTAGATGAGCAGTTAAAGGATAAAGATTTGACTTTCTTTAATCTTACTTATGATCGCTTGATGCTTCGTATGGAGGAAGGTAATAAAATATTCAAAGCGGTATTAAGTACTCCTTTTGATTATAAAAGGGAAGAGGACTTTAATGTGGATTATGATAAAGCTCCGTATGCCAAAAATAATGCTGAATTGAAAGAAAAATGGAGGAAACAAATTAAGTTATCTACGCTTTCATCCTTAACTGAAAAACAGAAATTAGAAGAAGATAAAAAAATCAAAGATCCGGCTTATATTGTAATATCAGATGCTGTGTTGGAAAAAGAAACAAGAGAAAGTTCAATGAAATCATTGAATGAGTCTTTTGGGTTTATAAATGAATTAAAAAGGGAAGATTGGTTTACATTGTATATCAATTCTATTATGTCTCAATTTGACCCACATACTTCTTATTTCGCTCCTGATGAAAAAGAAAAATTTGATGTAAGTATGAGTGGTAAATTTGAAGGTATTGGTGCTCAGTTACAAAAGAAAAACGATTACATTGAAGTTTTAGAACTTATTTCTGGAGGCCCAGCATGGAGAGGGAAAAAATTGGAAAAAGGGGATTTAATTATTAAAGTAGCTCAATCAAGCGGTGCTGCTGTAGATATAGTAGGAATGCGTTTGGCGGATGTTATAAAAAAAATAAAAGGTCCAAAAGGTTCTGAAGTTCGTCTTACTGTGAAAAAAGCAGATGGTTCCATACAAATTATTCCAATCATTAGAGATATCGTTGAGATTGAAGAAACGTATGTGAAATCAAGTGTTGTTGAGAAAAACGGTTTGAAATATGGGGTTATTTATTTGCCTAAGTTTTATGTTGATTTCGAGAACAAAGATGGAAAAGGAAGAGATGCAGCTAAAGATATGGCACAAGAAGTGGATCGTTTGAAAAAAGCGGGAGTGCGTGGTATTGTTTTAGATGTTCGTGACGATGGGGGAGGTTCATTGGAGGCAGTTGTAAATATTGCAGGTTTGTTTATAGAAGAAGGGCCAATTGTTCAGGTTAAATCAGCTGTAAAAAAGGAAATTCTGTATGATACCGATAAGAAAATAGCATGGGATGGTCCATTGGTAATTATGGTAAATGAATTTTCAGCTTCTGCATCCGAGATATTGGCGGCAGCTATGCAGGACTATAAAAGGGGAATTATCATTGGAAGTAAACAAACCTATGGTAAAGGAACTGTTCAAAGAGTAATCGACCTGAATCAATATATTGGAAAAACTGCATTCGGAGATTTAGGAGCTTTGAAAACAACTATTCAAAAATTCTACAGAATTAATGGAGGTTCAACCCAATTAGAAGGGGTTAGCAGTGATGTGGTCATGCCAGATCGTTATGCTTATTTAAAAATGGGAGAACGTGATGAAATACATGCATTGCCATGGGATAAAATTGATTCAGCTCCTTATATGGTTTGGAATAATACTTCAAAATTTGATCAAGCAATTATCAACAGTAAAAAGAGAATTGAAAATAATTATCAATTTAAATTAATCGAAGAAAACGCTAAATGGATTGACAGTAGAAATGCTGAAAATAATTATAGCTTAAATATCGATAAATTTAAAATGGAACAGAACCAAATTGAAGAAACATCCAAAAAGTTTAAGTCAATAGCGGATTATAAGAATAATTTAAAATTCACTTCCTTGCCTTATGAATTAGAAGGAATCAGTAAAGATCCTGTTCTGAAAGAAAAGAGAGAAAGATGGCATCAAAGTTTGTCGAAAGATATTTATGTTGAAGAAGCTTTAAATGTTTTGGATGATTTACAATCAAAATCAATTGTGAAAGCCAATATTCCTGTTGATAAAAAAGGGAAGTTAGTTAAATCATAAAAATAATGTTTTAAAGAGAAAAGTCGGCTGTCTATATTTTTTAGATAGCCGACTTTTTTATTATTGGTTTGTACTCATTAGATAATTTAACTATTGCTTTGAGATTAATGTATTTTTTATTTCAAATAATTAAAAATCCGCAGTGTTATATCGTGCAAATATTTGGATTAGAAAAACGAGAGGAATATTTTAAAAATGGTTCATTAAATTCTGTTGCCAAAAATAAATTTTATCTATTTTTACATCTTTGGATGTATATAAATATTAAAACCGCAATACCGTAATGCACATAGCTATAGCAGGAAACATAGGTTCAGGAAAAACAACATTAACCCGTTTGTTAGCAAAACATTTTAAATGGGAACCTCATTTTGAAGAAGTAGTTGACAATCCTTACCTAGATGATTTTTACCATCAGATGGAACGTTGGTCGTTTAATTTGCAAATCTATTTCTTGAATAGTCGTTTTCGTCAGGTAATGCAAATCCGTGAAAGTGGTAAAAAAATAATTCAGGATAGAACTATTTATGAAGATGCCCATATTTTTGCTCCCAATCTTTATTCTATGGGATTGATGACACATCGTGATTTTGAGAATTATTCTTCTCTTTTTGAATTAATGGAATCTCTTGTCAAAGCCCCCGATTTGTTAATCTATTTAAGAAGCTCTATTCCAAATTTAGTGGGGCAAATTCACAAGCGTGGTAGAGAATACGAAAATACGATTTCAATTGACTATTTAAGTCGTCTTAACGAACGTTACGAAGCTTGGGTGCATACTTATAACAAAGGAAAAATTATGATTATCGATGTAGATAATATTAATTTTGTTGATAATCCAGAAGACTTAGGAAATATCATCAATCGAATTGATGCCGAATTAAATGGTTTGTTTTAAAAAATAAACTGTCATTTAAAATCCTTGTTAAATTTATTTCATACCTTTGTGTGTTAGCACTTTGTGTTTTAAAAGATCTTGATTTTTTGCTTCCGAAATTTATCATAAGCACTTAAACTTTACTAATTTATTGGCTTTTCTTATTATTAATTGAAATCTAGAAAACCATGAAAATCGATTATTTTAAAAGTAAATTGATCTGTTTACTTTTAAGCTTTCTGATTGTACTCCAAAGTTGTGTAGCTTATAAAAGTACTTCTTCAACTTTAGATGAAGCAGCAGCTACAGATGGAAAAGTTTTAGTTGTTAAAACTGATGGTACCAAATTTAAGCTAATTAAAGTTGAACAAATTGATGGTGTATATTACGGTAGTATGAAAACAAAAAACGGTATTGAGAAAATACAGTTAAACGAAAGTGATTTAAAAAGGATAAGCGTTTTAGACAAAACGGCATCAACATTGGGAACTATTGGAATTATCGTGGGATCTCTAGGAATTGTAATCTTAATAATTGGGGCTATTGCAGTTCAAGATATGGATATAGGTTTGGCCTACTGAATTTTTAAATATTTATCAAAAAGATGTAAGTTAAACAGAAATATTTGCTAAAAAAATACTCCCTAATAACAAAAAAGGCCTCGTAATTTCGAGGCCTTTTTAACATAATTCAATCAGATTATTTGCGTTTCAGCATATTTGTATAAATAATTCCCTTGTTTGAAATATTGTTGTATGTGATTGTTTTATAGCAATTTAAATTTCAATTAAATTAAAAAACAATTAAAATTCTATTATTGTTTCTGTTAAATTTTATTCCAGTATGAAATAAAATTATTTGATCCACCGTTCTTAATTATTCATATAGAACCCAAATCTTTAATTAAAAACACAGAAATTATGAAAAAAATTGGATTGCATGCGCTAGGAATTTTCACAATGGCATTAATGAGTTTATCTCTTTTCAGTTGTGATGAAAATGACGATCAGGATCAAAACACATCAAGGCTTATGGTCAGAATGTCTGACGCTCCAGGCGATTATGACGAAGTAAATATAGAAGTACTTGATGTAATGATTAAAGCCAATTCGGATACCGGTGACGAGGGTTGGATAAGTATTGGTGATAAAACCCAAGTAGGAGAAGGGAAAATTTATGATTTATTAAAATTGACTGGAGGTACCAATATTATGCTGACTGATAGTTTGGTTCCTTCAGGTAGTTTGGGACAGATTCGATTACTTCTCGGAGATGAAAACACCGTTGTTATAGATGGTGAAAGATTTGCTTTGACTACGCCAAGTGCTCAACAGTCCGGATTGAAGTTGCAGGTTAATCAAACCTTGATAGGTGGTACAACGTATGAATTTCTTTTGGACTTTGATGTGGATAAATCTATTGTTACGACAGGTAGTTCGAAGTATATTCTAAAACCAGTTATTCGTGTTTCTACAATGGAAGCTTCTGGTATAATAAAAGGAATTGTTAGTCCAGCAGTCGATTATCAGGTTTTGGCATCCGTTCAACAAGGAGAGATAATTTTCTCAGCATTTGTGACAATGGATGATAAAGATGGAGATTCAAATGATGGCGATGGAACTTTCCAAATAAATGGAATACCATCTGGAACATATACATTAACATTGACACCTGACCCAACTTCAGGAAAAACGCCAATCACAGTTGATAATGTAATTGTGTATAATGGAAAAACTACTGATGTTGGAAGTGTTACTTTTCCTTAAGGATGAAAATTTATCTTGACCGATGACCTCTTTTTAATCATTCGGTTTAAGAGAGATTTAGTACAAAAAAAATGCCCCAATTTACGGGGCATTTTTAGTATAATTAATTAGAATCTATTTTATTTTAAAGCTTCAACTTTAGCTTTTACTTCTTCAAGTGAACCTTCAAAAACCTGAACATCTTCAGTGCCGTTTTCTGAAGTAGTCACGGTCGCTTTTGCTTTTCCGTCTTTGTTTATCAGTTGAACTTTTACTTCTTTTTTGATTTCCCCTTTTTTAGCACAGCAAGCTTTTCCTTTTGGTTCAACAAATTTTCCGTCTTTGTCGTAATGAGATAAACACATTTCTTTTTGTTCAGGAGTACATTTCAGACTGTCGCACATTTTTGCACATTCTTCTTTGGTCATTTTTGCGCATTTGGACATATCACATTTTCCCATCACCATTGCTCTTTCTTCCATGGTGCATTTCTTCATTCTGATTTCTTTCTTTTCACAAGAACCGTGAGCATCTATGGTACTGCTTCCGTTTCCTAAAATTGGAGCCATAACCAGTCCAATCAAACATGTTAATTTAATCAAGATGTTCATCGATGGTCCAGAAGTATCTTTGAATGGATCTCCAACAGTATCACCCGTAACCGCTGCCTTATGAGCATCAGATCCTTTATAGGTCATTTCACCATTAATCATAACTCCTGCTTCAAATGATTTTTTGGCATTGTCCCAAGCACCTCCGGCATTGTTTTGGAAAACTGCCCAAAGCACTCCTGAAACTGTAACTCCAGCCATATAACCACCTAACATTTCGGCAATTAATTGATTGTTATCTCCGTACACTAATTTTCCTAAAAGAACAATTGCAATTGGAAACCCAATCGTTAAAATACCAGGTAACATCATTTCGCGTAAAGCTGCTTTAGTTGAAATGTCAACACATTTGGCATATTCCGGTTTTCCGGTTCCTTCCATGATTCCTGGAATTTCTTTGAACTGACGGCGTACTTCGTACACCATGTCCATTGCTGCTTTTCCTACTGAATTCATTGCTAAAGCAGAGAAAACTACAGGAATCATTCCTCCAACAAAAAGCATCGCTAATACTGGCGCTTTGAAGATATTAATTCCGTCAATTCCAGTAAAAGTTACATAGGCAGCAAATAATGCTAAAGAAGTCAAAGCTGCTGAAGCAATTGCAAAACCTTTACCTGTAGCAGCCGTTGTATTTCCAACAGAATCCAAAATATCGGTTCTGGTACGAACTTCTTTTGGTAATTCGCTCATTTCTGCAATTCCACCTGCATTGTCAGATATAGGTCCGAATGCATCAATTGCCAATTGCATAGCTGTAGTTGCCATCATTGCTGAAGCTGCTAATGCTACTCCATAAAATCCTGCTAAAGCGTAAGAAGACCAAATTGCTGCCGCAAATAATAATACGGTTGGGAAAGTAGAAATCATCCCTGTAGCAAGTCCTGCAATTACGTTTGTTCCTGCACCAGTACTTGATTTTTGAACAATCGCCATTACTGGTTTTGTTCCTAAACCTGTATAATATTCAGTTACTGACGAAATAGCTCCACCAACAACTAGTCCGATTAGTGTAGCATAAAATACGCGCATCGATGAAATATCCATTGATCCTTCCCCAAAGAAAGTCATACTCATCGTTTCTGGAAGCATATATTGAACTAAGAAGAAACAGGCGATTGCGGTTAAAACAATAGAAACCCAGTTTCCAATATTTAATGCTTTTTGAACTTGTGCTTCTTTGGCATTCTCATCTGTAATTTTAACTAGCATTGTTCCAATTATAGAAAACAAAATTCCAAAACCAGCAATTGCCATAGGTAATAAAATAGGGCCTATTCCGCCAAAAGCATCTTGAATGTTTCCACCCATATCTTTGATAACATAGTTACCAAGAACCATGGCGGCCAAAACTGTTGCTACATAAGAGCCAAACAAATCGGCACCCATTCCTGCAACGTCACCTACATTATCACCTACGTTATCTGCAATAGTAGCAGGATTACGAGGGTCATCTTCTGGGATTCCAGCTTCTACTTTTCCAACTAAATCAGCACCTACATCTGCCGCTTTGGTATAAATTCCTCCACCCACACGGGCAAACAAAGCAATAGATTCAGCTCCAAGAGAAAAACCAGCCAATGTTTCTAAAACAACCGTCATATCTTCTGTAGAAGTCCATTGTCCTTTCATGAATATTTGGAAGAAAACAATAAAAAAACCGGTCAACCCTAAAACAGCTAAACCGGCTACGCCTAATCCCATTACAGTTCCACCGCCAAAAGAAACTTTCAAAGCTTGTGGTAAGCTCGTACGAGCGGCTTGAGTAGTTCTTACATTGGTTTTTGTTGCGATTTTCATTCCCATATTTCCTGCCAATGCTGAGAAAAATGCTCCAAATATAAATGCAACTACTATTAATATATTTGTTTTAACTCCAGGAATAAAAGTAATACTTGCTAATACAATACTTGCGATTAATACAAAGACAGCCAATAATCGGTATTCTGCCTTTAAGAAAGCCAAAGCTCCTTCATATATGTGATCTGATATCTCTTTCATTTTACCATCACCAGAATCCTGTTTTAACACCCACGATCTTTTGATAGCCATAAAAATAAGCCCTATTATTGCCATAAAAATTGGCACATAAATCATAATTGAATTCATAAATACTCTTTTTGGTTTGTTAGTATAAAATTTTAATCGATAGCAATTTAAACAAAAAAAGCAACACTCATTGAAGAGTATTGCTTTTTTTATAAAATTTGGAGGCTAAAATTATTTAATACTAAATAATCCAGCTGGTTTGTTTTCTATTTGATCAAAACGTTCTGTACATTCTTTAATAATGGCATACGCTTCATTTACATCACCCCAACCTTCAACATCTACTTGTTTGTTTTCAAGATCTTTGTATACTTGGAAGAAATGTTCGATTTCTTTCAATAAGTGTGGATTGATATCAGAAAGGTTTTCCAATGAATTCCAAATTGGATCTGAAACCGGTACACAGATTACTTTTTCGTCTGGTCCTTTATCATCTGCCATGTGGAAAACACCAATAGGTTTTACTTCCATTACACAACCAGGGAAAGTAGGTTCGTTTACCAATACTAAAACGTCTAATGGGTCACCATCTAAAGCTAAAGTTTCAGGAATGAAACCATAATCAGCTGGGTACATCATAGAAGAGAATAACATTCTATCGAAACGCATTCTTTTTATTGAAAAATCATACTCGTATTTATTTCTACTTCCTCTTGGTATTTCAATTAATACATCAAAAGTTTTTAATTTGTCTGCAGTCATTATTCTTTTATCTTTTCTTAATTTATTAACGATTGCAAAAGTAATCAAACTATACTTTTTAGCAATAAAAAAACACAATATATGACTATAACGTTTTCGTTAAATTGTGTTTTTAGTAAACGATTGTCCGTTTGCGTTTTTTGAGGTAATAATGCCAAAGTAAAAATGTAGCATAAGAGCGGTATGGACTCCATTGTTCAGTATGAATTTCCATTTCTTGTTTGTCATGAATATCAAGCAATTCCTTAATTGTATTTACAACTGCAATATCTCCTAATGGAATTAAATCTGGTTCTTGAAGACAAAACATCAGATAAATATCGATGGTCCAATTTCCGATTCCTTTTAATTTGATCAATTCTTCCCGAACTTGTTGTGCAGATTTTGTGGCTAAACCTTCAATGTCGAGTTCTTTATTTAGAACAGCTTGGGCTAATATTTTTATATAATTCGTTTTTTGGCGGCTAACTCCCAAAGCTCTAAATTCTTTATCCGGCAAAACGGACATCGTTTCGGGATTACAGGTAGTATGTGCTTTGATTTTTATAAATGTAGCTTTCGCTGAATCGATGGAAACTTGTTGCTCTAAAATCAATAGTACCAAAGTCTCAAATCCTTGAGGTCTTTTTGGGATTGTTGGTAATCCGTAAGTATCTATAATTTGTTTGAATATGGAATCTTTTTGAAAAAGATGATCGATAGCTTGTTGCATGGTTGTGTTTTTTAGCCCAGATAGAAATGAAAAGCTTTATGAAAAAAACTGCTAATTTTTGTGAAAGTAAAAAAGCGACCAGAGGAAGCTCTTTTTGCTTTTTTACAAAAATAGCAGTTTTTGAGTAAGCTTGTAATGGATTGCTTCGCCAGTTCGGCTTTCAGCCTCGTGTGCTGGATTAAGCTTCTAGAAATAGAAACCAAACGAACCTTTTACGGTAAATCTGTTCGTGTTTGGAGTGTCGAGATAACTACCTCTCCAAGCAAAGTCTAAACGGAATACTTTGAAGATGTTTCCAATTCCGGCATTATATTCCCAATACACATTTTCTGGCGCTGTATAGACCACTCCCGAAGCATTTATGGCTCTATTGGCATCCGAAACGGTTCCGTAAGCAGCTTTTACACCTACAAATTCTCTCCAATTGAGTTTTCTCATAAAAGGAACTCTGGCAAACAACCTTCCGTTGAAATCGTGATTCCATTGGAATGTAGCATACTTA
>DATEOV010000126.1:0-2714 GCA_035273645.1 Flavobacterium sp.
TCCAGAACAAATCTCTGCGAATATAGCTGCCGTTTCTACCTATCAAGAGGCTTCCAGATTAATGACTACCAATTTTGTTGGGCAAGAATTTGGATCCGGAAGTAAAAAAGTAAAAGTGCAAAATGTAGCTATTTGGCACAAAGATGGGAAATTGGTAATTGCTCTAGATCTTTTAGGTTCTGTTAACGGAACTATTTATTTAAATGGAATTCCGCAATATAATGATACAACCAAAGAAATCTATTTTGATAAATTGGATTATGTATTAGACACCAAAAGCAGATTAATGCGAACAGCAAACTGGCTAGCTCAAGGGATTATTTTGAGAAAGATAGAAGAAAGTTGCCGTTATTCTATCAAACAAAATTTGGACGAAGCCAAACAAAGCATGATGGGATATCTAAAAAACTACTCTCCTATGCCTGGTGTTTTCATTAACGGAAAAATGGAAGACATCCAATTTCAAAAGATAAAACTAACCAACCAAGCAATGATTGCTTTTATAAAAGTAAATGGAACCATAAATGTTGCTATCGACGGACTAAAATAAGAGTAAGGGATAGTCAGTTTTTAAGTAAAAAAAGTCAGTCTCAAAAAATATTTTTTGAGACTGACTTTTTTTTGCAACTGATTTTTGAAATTGAAATTGACCTACTGTTTCTTCTTTTTCATTCGATAAACATAATAACCAATTGCACCAACGAGTACATAAGGAATCACCATAAGATAAACAATTCCATCATTTACAGCAGCGGCTTTGGCTTTATTCTCATCACCAGACAAAGCTGCCCGACACATTGCACATTGCGCATACGAAGAAAAAGAAAAGAATAAAGAACATAAAATATAGAAATATACTTTTAATCCAATTCTTCTTTTTACCATTCCCTCTTTTCTATTTACTCTACTAAACATAATAAGGCGAAATCATTAAATAAACAATTACTCCAGTAACGGCAACATAAAGCCAAATCGGAAAAGTGATTTTTGCAATTTTTTTATGTTTATCAAATTTACCGGCTAAAGCTTTCACATAAGTAACCAATACAAGTGGAATAACAGCAATTGATAGAATAATATGCGATATCAATATAAAAAAATAAACCAATCTTAAACTTCCAAGGTTCCCTTTTTCTATTAAATCTAACATTCCATCATGATTTACATCTCCAAACTTTGTAGAGTCCGAAGTCATATGATATGCAACATACATCACAAGAAATGTAACAGACAAACAAATAGCTGTAGTCATCAATCTTTCATGAAGCACTCTATTTCCATTTTTAATGGACACTACCGCCAATACCAAAACTATTGCTGTAAATCCATTTATAGTAGCGTAGATTGGAGGCAAAAAGGATAATGGAGCAACATCATATCCAAAATCTTTCAACTTCACTCCAAAAAGAATCGCAACTACTACCGGAATTACGATTGAAACAACAATTATAAACTTATTAAATTTTTGATCTATTGAATTATCTTTCATTTTTATTCTTTTAATAATATATTGATATCCTGCTGAATATCTCTAATTCCTTTTTTCTCCAATCCGTCATAATATAAAATCGGATTACCGTAATCGTCTTTTCTACATCTGATGTTTCCGTTTTTATCAATTAAAGCAAAAAGCCCAGAATGTTCAAAACCTCCTTGTGCTTTACTGTTTTCACCAACATAGATATTAAACCCTTTATTGGACAAATTGTAGATATAATCTTTGTCTCCAGTCAAAAAATTCCAATTAGATGATTTCACACCCAATATTTTAGCATGCTCTTTTAAAACTGCTGCAGTATCATGCAAAGGATCTATTGTTATCGAAACAATCCCGAAATTAGGATTCCCAAAAAACTCATTTTGAAGCGTCACCATATTGGCATTCATTTTAGGGCAAATTGAAGGACATGTTGCAAAGAAAAACTCCAAAACATATACTTTCCCTTTATAAAAATCATTGGAAATTTTTACATTTTCTTGATTGATTAATTCAAATTTTGGAGCTGGACCAACTTTAACCAACTTTTCACCTACAACCTTAGAACCACTAACTTTATCCAAACGATCTCCTTGAACCACGCTATTATTCTGCATTCTATCTACAATTTTTGGAACAGCGTATATCCCAAAAACAAGTATCACAAAAGAAATCCCTATATATGATTTATTTTTAAGCATCTTTTATAATTTTTTTGTTGTGTTATGATTCTTTTTTAATGCGGCACGATATTCATAAAGAATAATCTTAAAGTCATCCAACATTTCGTTACTTAATTCTGCAGGATGAAATGTACTATAACCTTCTTTATAGCCTTTCTTTTCTTTTCTTCCCCTCAAATTTCTTGCTTTATCAACTATATAAACATCTGGAGTGCCCAAATCAGAATTCAAATTCCCTTTTAGTTTCAACTGACCAAAATATGTCTTAATTTCTTCGGGTGTGGTAAACACAAAATGCCATTGACTTACATCGGTAAAAGCTCCTAAAGCATCAACTACAGCTTTAACATCTTTTTCAGTCCCTAAAGGGGCAACAACAACAAACTGTAAATCTTTAAAATCATGATAGCGTTGGTAAATTTTTTCATTTAAGTTGAAATAATTCCCTCTATTTTTAAGAATTTCAGTACCAGAAAAACCAAGTATTGTAATTTTATTGTCCAAACTTACTTTTTCGTCATTTAAGGATTTCCATTCCCCAAGATTAGGAATCT
>DATEOV010000127.1:0-6321 GCA_035273645.1 Flavobacterium sp.
CACATGTATTAATTTAAATAAATCAAATATTATGGACAAAATTGTAATAATAGAATTAAATGCCGAAGCAAAAAAACTTTATTCATTGAATGAACCATCTCAAAAAAGTGTAGACAAAGAATGTGCATTGAGAGACAATAATAACGGAAAAAGTCCAAACGGAAAAATCGAGGATTTTATATCGAATGTACATCTCAATAAGCGGGTCATATGGGTAGGTGACACGAAAGACGAAGGCTATACTGTTTCAATAGACAGTATCGTTTATTTACCCAATCCAAACGATCCAGATGATTTGGATTTTTTTCATACAAAAAACGTTAGTGGAACTGGAGGAAGCACCGGAATTGTTACTGCAATTGTAAAAAATGATAAAAGACTGGTTAGTAAACAGGATATTTACACTGTTAATTTCAGTATTTACGAGAATGGTTTATTCCCCAAATGTTTTCATATAGATCCAAAACTAGCAGGTAATCCATGATGGTGTTTCGATTATTTGGCAATTTTACTAAAGTCATTGTTTTGTTATGCTTTATATTTTTTCAAGGCTTACATGTATATGGCCAGAATCAAAAAATAGCCGATAGTCTTATCAAAATTTATAAAGAAGATAAATTTTTGAATAGTGCCGAAAAACTGGAATTACTGCGAAATTTGGCTTTTAACGAAACCACTAATCTCGAATTATCATTAAAGTATGCTGAAGAACTCATTGCACTGTCCAAGGCAGAAAATAACTATTTATACTTACATCGGGGATATTACCAAAAAGGAACTAAAAAGAGACTTGGCGGAAATTTGAATCAAGCTTTAGATGCTTATTTCAAGAGTGTTCAAGCCGCTATCAAAGCGGGGTATATCACTGGTGAAGGCGCTTCATATTCCTGTATTGCTGATGTATACTCAGTGATGGGAAACTCTAATAATGCCGAGATATACTATAATAAATCCATTGAAATTTTAAGAAAAACGTCAGATACTATTTCCTTGGCGACTGCTTTGTTAAATGCAGGTGATGAGTATTCCAAGAATTACAAATACAAAGAAGCATTGCATTATTTTAAAGAATCGGGTTTGCTGTTTAAGAAGGTTAATTATCCAATAGGAAAGGCATATACTTTGGGAGATATTGGGATGGTCTATGCCAAGCAGGGAAAGGATGATTTGGCAATGAAAAACATCGGTGAAGCTATAAAAATACTCGAAACGCTGGGGGATTATTATGGTATTTCAGATTATCTTATTTATATGTCCGATATTTATTTAAAAAGAAATGACTGGGCAACTGCAGTTGCTTATGCGAAAAGAAGTTTGGAGCTCGCTCAAAAAAGAGGGCTAAAAGAGCAAATAAGCAAGTCAAATCTTAGTCTTTCGGTCTTGTATGAAAAAAGAGGAAACCTACCAGAATCTTTCCAGTATTATAAAAAGTACATTGTGTACAGAGACAGCGTAAACAATGTTACATCAGTCCAAAAAATGGCCGATTTAAGAACCAATTTTGAGGTTTCAAAGAAACAAGCAGAAGTCGATTTGATGATGCAACAAAAAAGGAATCAAAAACTAATAGCCATTTCTTCCATAGTTTCATTGGTTCTTGTTTTCTTTCTTGCAGTTGGTTTGTTTAGAAGATATCGTTTTGTCAAGAAAACGAATATTATTATTGAAGCTGAAAGAAAAAGGTCAGATACTTTATTGTTGAATATCCTTCCTGAAGAGACAGCATTGGAGTTAAAAGAAAGTGGTAAAGTAGTGGCCAAAAGATTTGAATCGGTTACTGTATTATTTACCGATTTTGAGGGATTTACTCAATATGCAGAAAACTTATCACCTGAAAAACTAGTTGAGAGTGTTGATTACTATTTTTCAAAATTTGATGCAATCATCGAAAAGTATGATTTAGAAAAAATAAAAACATTAGGAGATTCTTATATGTGTGCGGGTGGACTACCTTTTCCAACGGCAGATCATGCTTACAAAATGATTTTGGTTGCCCAGGAAATTTTAGAATTTGTACAGCATTCCAATCGGGAAAATCCTCTCAATCATACTCGTTTCAACATCCGTATTGGGATTAACACAGGACCAGTAGTTGCTGGAGTAGTAGGTACAAAGAAATTTGCTTATGACATATGGGGTGATACCGTAAACATTGCTTCAAGAATGGAATCGAATTCATGCCCAGGAAAAATCAATATTTCTGAAAATACATTTGCTATTGTAAAAGACTCTTTTGATTGCGAGTACAGGGGAGAAGTTGAAGCTAAAAATAGAGGTATGATGAAAATGTACTTTGTAAACGGAGCAAAAGACGGAACGAAGTTTTAAACTATTTTATATTTCCATTTTCGTTTAGTCCATTTTTCCAATTCCACAGCACAAAATACGATGCTTGAAACAGCAATGGTTATAACAAGCTCATATAAAGTTAAAGGTTGTGTTTTGAAAATTGTATTAAAAAAAGGTGTGTAGATAATCATCATTTGCAAGATGACAGTCAATAGTAATGCGCCCAGCATTGGTTTATTGGAAAGCAAACCAATTTTGAAAATAGATTCTCTTTCCGAACGAATGGCCATAACGTGTCCCATTTGACTTAAACACAATACGGTAAATGCCATCGTTTGCCAATGGCTGTTGTTGTAATGTATGGACCATGCTTGAATTCCCAAGGTCACAGTACCCATTAAGAAGCCCACCCACAAAATATGTATTGCCATTCCTCCCGCAAAGATGTTTTCCTTTGGATTCCTTGGAGGGCGGCTCATGATATTGGATTCAGACGGTTCCGAGACAAGTGCCAGACCCGGTAATCCATCGGTTACCAAATTTATCCAGAGAATGTGTATCGCCAGTAATGGTATGGGTAAACCCAAAAAGGGAGCCAAAAAAATAGCCCATATTTCTCCAGAATTTGAAGTCATGGTATATTTGATAAATTTCAGGATGTTATCAAATATTCTTCGTCCATGTTTGACGGCTTTTACAATGGTGGCAAAATTATCGTCCAATAATATCATATGGGAAGTTTCTTTGGAAACTTCGGTGCCGTTAATACCCATTGCGATTCCTATGTCAGCATTTTTAAGTGCCGGTGCATCATTCACACCATCTCCTGTCATGGCCACAAATTGATTTTTATCCTGTAACGCTTTTACGATTTTTAATTTTTGTTCCGGATTTACTCGTGCATATACACGAACTTTTTCTACAATATTTTCAAATTGAGTTTCAGATAAGGCCGAAAGTTCAGCACCACTTAAGACCAAATCATCTTCAGAAATGATAATCCCTAATTGTTTTGCAATGGCTTTTGCAGTGAGTTTATGGTCGCCAGTAATCATTACCGGAATAATTCCAGCCTGTTTGCACTCAGCAACAGCTTGTTTTGCTTCTTTTCTTGGCGGATCAATCATTCCTGCAAATCCTATTAAGGTTAATGAGGATTCAATGGTATCCGTGTTTAATTTTTCGAGAATGGATGGTAACCACTTCATTGCATATCCCAAAACCCTATAGCCTTTATCTGCCATTTCATTCACTTTGGCTTCAATTTCTGGAATCTGTTCTTTTTGGTTGTTATTCAATTTGCCAAACAACAGATCCACTGCACCTTTTGTGATGACCAATATTCCTTGCTCAGTTTGATGCAATGTAGTCATACATTTTCTTGAGGAATCAAAAGGTAACTCCGCTATTCTTGGCAGTGTTTTTTCTAATTCATTTTTTTTGAAATTTTTATCATGGGCGTATTGTACTAAGGCCACTTCTGTGGAATCACCCAACCATTTTTCGTCTTTATCTATCGAAACATCGTTGTTCAAGGCCATTGCAGTAATTAATGTATTAGTAGGGAATAAAACGGAATCTGGATGTTTGAATTGGATTTCATGTGTTTCCTGAACAGTCATTTTGTTCAATGTTAGCGTACCGGTTTTGTCGGTGCAGATGTAGGTAACTGAGCCTAATGTTTCTACAGCAGGCAGTTTTCGGATCAAGGCATTATTTTTTGCCAACCGTTTGGCACCAAAAGCAAGGGCAATGGTTACCAGTGCAGGCAATGCTTCGGGAATGGCAGCAACGGCTAGCGAAATAGAAGTAAGCAGCATGACTAAAACCGCTTCGCCACGCAACCAACCAATTATGAATATTACCGCGCAAATGATCAGTATGACTATTGATAATCTTTTTCCAAAAGCAATCAGTCTTTTTTGCAAAGGAGTTGCTGTTTCCTCTTTTTGTATCATCTTGGCAATACGTCCTAGTTCTGTGTTCATGCCGGTTGCAACGACATAGGCGAGTGCTCGTCCATTAGTAACATAAGTGCCTTTGAACCCCATATTTATTCTATCTCCCAAACTATAGTCACCATCAGTAAGTTTCTCGGCAATTTTTTCGACATTATGTGATTCACCAGTCAGTGTTGATTCATCTACTTTGATTTGATGGGTTTCCAAAAAACGAATATCGGCAGGAATACTATTTCCAGCCTCAAGCAGTATGACATCTCCAGGAACTAAATCAGAAGCGGGTGTATCTAATGGAATTTTTTCACGTAAAACTCGTGCAATGCTTGGCACCATATTTTGCAATGCTTCCATTGCTTTTTCGGCTCGAAACTCTTGAATGAATCCGATAATGGCATTGATAATGATGATGGCAAGAATAATGATGGTATCTATTAAATCTCCTAAAATGCCGGAAATTATGGCAGCAGCAATTAGAACGATAATCATGAAGTCGGTAAATTGCCGTAAAAACATCTGAAAAGGTGTTTTCTTTTTTTGGTCTTCTATCTGATTTTTTCCATATTCCAAGAGAAGTTCCGAAGCTGTTACGCTATCTAACCCCTTTGGAGATGAGTTTAATAATTGTGCAATTTCTGATAGTGGAAGTAAGTGCCAGTTCATAACGGATTACTTAATTTAGTTTCTAATTTTCTTCTCTGTATTTGTCCATAAATCTATTGTAGGGTATATAAGTCAAGATTATCAAAGTCGTTCTTACAAAATGATAGGAAAACCAGTTTGCAGTTATCGTAAAGAGATTGCTCTTTTGTTTTATCGCCTCATTTGTAATCCTTTCACATTGAGAAATTACGTTGTTTAAATCAGATGACAGTGTTTCTGCAAATACTGTTGACTCAATTGCAACATTGGTCTCGATGCTTCCATAGGAACTTAAATGATTCAAATTGAAAGAGCCAATAGTTGCCCATTTATTATCTACCAAAGCTACTTTGCCATGTAAAACAGATTTGTTCCATTCGTATAGCTCAATATTATTTTGAAGAAGGGAAGAATACAAATGGCAGGTTGCGCGTTTCATCAGCGGAACATCGGAAATTCCAGAAAGGATGAGTTTTGTTTTAACACCTTTATTGGCAGTATTTTTTAAAACTTTTGTAAATCTTCGACCAGGCAGAAAATAACACCCTACGATTACAATTTCTTTTTGCGCTTTTTGAATGGATTTTACATAGGCCATTGCAATTTCATTGTTTCTTTTGAGCCAATCATTTAGCAGTATGCTAACAGTTGTTTCCTTGTCTGAGTATACAGCAGGCGGTAATTTTATTTTTTGTGTTCTTTTATGTTTAAAATAGATATTTTGGCACAATTGATTGATTTGCATTGCAGTTTCGTTGTTTTCTATCTGAATGGCATAATCAAGCCAGGGATTCTCTGCCGATGTTCCTCTATAATTGTTTGAAATGTTGATACCACCAATAAGAACCACATTTGCATCGGCCATAATAATTTTATGGTGCAGTCTTCGACCGATATTAAAATTGTTTCTGGATAATAAAGGGGAAAAGAAACGAATGTTAATTCCCAATTGTGTAAGTTCTTTTAGGATAAGATTAGGGAACGAGTAGGAGCCATATCCATCAAGAAGCATATAGATTTTTACGTTTCTA
Source organism: Flavobacterium sp. (assembly GCA_035273645.1). GTDB lineage: Bacteria > Bacteroidota > Bacteroidia > Flavobacteriales > Flavobacteriaceae > Flavobacterium. Next base: position 5,921 of record DATEOV010000127.1, read on the forward strand.
ATTGCAGCTTCTTTTAAGGCATTGATGATTTCTATACCAGTAGCATCATTTTCAAAAATGTACATTTGCAAATGAATCTCTGTTTTTGCATTCAAAATAATGCTTTTGGCACGCAAAAAATAATCTTCTCCGCTGCGTACAAGAGTTACCTTTTCTTGACTGCTATTATTTTCTTGAAAAATTGGTGTTCGTGTTTCTTGTCCTAACATTAGTGTTGAAAATTAGCATTAAAATTATTTACCTTTAATTCTGTTTACTAATGTGGTAAACCATTTGTATGTTGGCTCGTTATATTTTATTCTGTTCAAAGCTCTTTTATTTTTCGCATTTTTGTCGAGGTTGAACTTAAATGCAAATGGGGCCTCAGCAGTATTCCATCCGCTAACTTGACCAAATCGGAT
>DATEOV010000128.1:0-7306 GCA_035273645.1 Flavobacterium sp.
CGGAATACTTTGTTCCGTTAAATAATTGGCAACAGCAATTCCCTGGCTTCTTTTTCGAGTCAAAATCACAATGTCTTTATATTCAAAACCTTCTTTTACAACTTTTTGAATAGTATTTAGCGTAGCCAAAACATATAAATCTGTTTTATCCAATGTTTCTTCATCCTCTTCTGAAGATTCAAGTTCAGGCAAAAAAGAAATATTTACATAACCACCTACCTTATTATTTACTTTTTGACGACTATGATTTTCATATAAATCTTTATAATCGGCGTTACTGAATTCATTGGATAATAATTGAAAAAAGTCATTGTTAAATTCAATCACCTGAGAATAGCTTCTATAATTCTTGTCTAAATGTTCTAATTTTTTTTCCGGATTGCTGAAAGGATTTTGGTCTTTACTCAAGTCAATAAACTGTTCCGCTTTACCGCCACGCCAACGATAAATGGATTGCTTTGGATCACCAACAATCATCAAAGTCCCTTTTTGCCCCGAATCGTCTTGACCAGAAAGCGCATTATCAATAAGCGGAATCAGATTTTGCCATTGCATTTCGGAAGTATCCTGAAATTCGTCAATAAAAAAGTGACGATACTTTTCCCCTAATCGCTCATATATAAAAGGAGCGGGCTGATTTTGGATTTCTCGGTGAATAATCGCGTTGAACTCGGTTATCGAAAGTACATTTTGTTCATTTTGAATTTTTGCTAATTCATTACTAACGGTATTTAATAGCGATAAAGGCGTGATGTTTTTCAAAAAGGCTTTGTAGAAATTGCGCTTTTCAAAGTTTTTGTAAATACCCGCAAGACTTTTCAATAAATCCGGGATGATATTTTCTATTAGCGCTCGGTCTTTTGCCGTTTTATTGATGGCAATATCGTCGAACTCGCGAAACATCTTATTTTTTGGATTGAATTTTCCATCAGCTATACTTTGAAGATGATTGGGAAAAGTTCCTCTTGAAAATGATTTTAAATCAATTGCATTTTTATCAATTAGCAATAATAGTTCACTGGCAAGACTTGCATTTTCTTTTTCTAAATCTTTACAGACTTGAACTAATTTTTCTTTTACGGCTATAAAATCACTGATTGATTTGTCGTGAAAATGAGTGATTTCATTTCGGTTATTCTCATTCAGCACTAATTTTCCCGTTTCTAGAATTTCTCGCGAAATGTCCCAAGATTTATCATCATCGGTTTTTTCCATCGTGAAATCGATGAGCAATTTAGTCAAGGTTTCGTCTTCGCCGGCTTGTGCAATGATTGCATCAACCGCTTCGATTAACAGATTTTCGGTATCCAAAGTTACCTCAAAAGTCATGGGCAATCCCAAATCATGCGCAAAAGCACGAATCACTTTATGGGTGAATTTATCAATCGTGGATATATCAAAAGCGGCATAATTATGAATGATATGCTTGATAATCTGCTGGGATTTGGTTTTAATTTGAATTATCGAAAGTCCAGTATCTAATGATAAGTCCTGCATTAAATCCGATGCTTTGGAATTAGGTTCCTCTTTGGCAAATTCGGATAAACTGCCTACGATTCGGCTTTTCATTTCATGAACCGCTTTGTTGGTAAACGTTATGGCGAGTATATTTCGATAAGCGTCGTTTTTGTTTGCCGTGAGAATGATCTTGAGATATTCTTTTACTAGAGCATATGTTTTTCCTGAACCTGCGGAGGCGTCGTATATGGCGAAAGAAGGTCTTTCCATTTGGCTTTTAGATTGATGATTAAAACTTCTGATTTACACTAAAGGCTCTTGGAATTCGAAATGCCCTAGCCCCGATAGAAGTGGAAATCCTTTTTTAGTTGCTTTTTCTGCAACTGAAAAAGATTGAAACGAATAGCGGGAAATAGCTCCTAATTACAAGCATTTATATGATCAGAATTGCATTATCATTTTATTTGATGAAATTATAACGAAATAGAATTTTCAATTCCAAAGTTAAATGTTTAATTTTGAATAAAATATTTATAAATCATTAAACAACTATATTATGGCTTTTGAATTACCACAATTACCTTATGCGTATGACGCATTAGAACCACATATTGATGCTCGTACAATGGAAATACACCATTCAAAGCACCACAATGCTTATACAACAAATTTGAATGCAGCTATCGCTGGAACTGATTTGGAAGGAAAAACAATTGAGAATATCTTAATTAACCTTGATAAAACTAATGCTGCGGTTCGTAATAATGGTGGTGGATTTTACAATCACAACTTGTTTTGGGCTGTTATGTCTCCAAACGGTGGTGGATTGCCAACTGGTGAATTGTTAGCTGCTATCGAAAGTTCTTTTGGGACTTTTGAGGAATTTAAAGCAAAATTTGCTAAAGCTGGAGCTACGCAATTTGGTTCTGGATGGGCTTGGTTATGTGTGCAAAAAGGTGGTAAACTTGACGTTTGCGGAACTCCAAATCAAGATAATCCATTAATGCCAGAAGTAGGCTGTGGTGGAACTCCAATTTTAGGAATGGATGTTTGGGAACATGCTTATTACTTACATTATCAAAACAGAAGACCAGATTATATTGAAGCTTTCTTCAATGTTATTAACTGGACTGAAGTATCTAGACGTTTTGCTTTAGAGAAATAAGAAGAACGATAATAAATTCATACATGATAGACGAATAGACTGAAAAGTTTATTCGTCTATTTTTTTGATCTATACTTTTTTCTATTCGCTCAATTCTATTTTGTTTTTGGGACTTTATTCCAATAAAAAAGGTGAAATGTTACTTTCACCCTTTTTGCCCCAAATCTACCATAAACTTAACCTACTAAAAATTATGGTAGTCAAATGTACGTTGAAATAAACTGTTTTTATACTATTTTCGATGAATGCCCTAAATACCCGTTGAATTGTTAATTTATTGATTATCAATTAATTAATTCTTATTTTATTCCAATAAAAAAGGTGAAATGTTACTTTCACCCTTTTTGCCCCAAATCTACCATAAACTTAACCTACTAAAATTATGGTAATCAAATATACGTCGATAATCACTTTATTGGAAATATTTTCGATGAATGTCGAAAATACACGACCATTAACTAATTTATTGATTTTCAAAATATTTGACTTGTAATTTTACTCTTAACTTATTATTAAAAAAGAAAGCTTGATTTTATTCCAATAAAAAAGGCGAAATGTTACTTTCGCCCTTTTTGCCCCAAATCTACCATAAACTTAACCTACTAAAAATTATGGTAGTCAAATATACTTTTACATTTCTTCCTTTTAAAATATATTCGATAAATGCCCTAAATACTCGATTATTGACTAATTTATTGATTTACAGAATATTTAACAATTTTTAAACAAGCTATTTCTCTGACAAACTTATGCTATATGGCATAAACCTTGACTTTATTCCAATAAAAAAGGTGAAATGTTACTTTCACCCTTTTTGCCCCAAATCTACCATAAACTTAACCTACTAAAATTATGGTAGGCAAATATACTTTGAGATTTATAACTTTAAAAATAAAGTCGATAAAACACATACAAACCCGTTTATCGGCAATATTGATTAATATGCTCTTGCGTCTTTACCTTCATAAAAATTCATGAAAGCCCTGTTAACCACACGATTACCTCCTGGAGTTGGATAATCACCAGTAAAATACCAATCTCCTAAATTTTTTGGACAAGCAACATGCAAATCTTCAACAGTTTGAAAGATAATTTTTACTTCCGCATTAATTTCAGGTGAACTTAGCATTTCGGCAATTTTATCTGAAATCTCTTGAGGTGCAAATGGTTCGTATATAGCTGTAACATAATTTACAACATCATTGTCGTGATAATTTTCTTGAGCTTTACACTTAGCATAAACATCATCAACGATATGATATAAGTTTCTTTCTTTCAACAACTCCAATGCTGCTCTAAAAGCAACAAGTCCTTCCAGTTTTGCCATATCAATTCCATAACAATCCGGAAACCTTATTTGCGGTGCTGAGGAAACAATTACAATTCTCTTTGGATTCAAACGATCCATCATTTTGATAATACTCATTTTAAGAGTTGTCCCTCTTACTATACTATCATCAATTATTACAAGATTGTCTGTTGGCTTTATTACTCCATAAGTCACATCATAAACGTGAGCCACCAAATCGTCTCTACTACTGTCTTCGGTAATAAAGGTTCTAAGCTTAGCGTCTTTTATAGCAACTTTTTCTGTTCTAATTTTTACAGAAAGTAATTTTTCTAAAGAGTCTACAGTTAATGTGTCTTTATTTTCAAGAATAAAATTTTTCTTTCTTTGATTTAAAAAGTCTTGAGCAGCTTCCACCAATCCATAGAAAGAAGTTTCTGCTGTATTCGGAATATAGGAGAAAACCGTATTGTCAGTATCACTATCAATAGATTCTAATACTGCTGGCAAAATAAGCTTTCCTAAATTCTTTCTTTCTTGATAGATTTCGGCATCACTACCTCTTGAAAAATAAATACGCTCAAATGAACACGCTTTTTTAACCGTTGGAGTAAGTATCTCTTTCATAGAAACATCTCCATTTTTCTTAATGATTAATGCACTTCCTGGGTCAATTTCTTTTACTTTATCGAAAGGAATATTAAAAACCGTTTGTATTACAGGTCTTTCGGATGCAACAACAACAATTTCATCATCTTGATAAAAATAAGCTGGACGAATTCCTGCTGGATCTCTGAAAACAAATGCATCTCCATGCCCCAACAAACCTGCCATAGCATATCCGCCATCAAGATTTTTTGCTGAACGCGAAAGTATTTTTGCAATATCTAAACGATCTGCAATAACTGGTGAAGCTTCTCTTTTAGAATACCCCTCAGCTTTGCAATCTTGGTACAATTGCATCACTTCTTTATCTAAAAAATGACCAATTTTTTCCATTACCGTAACTGTATCGGCCATTTCTTTTGGATGTTGACCCAATTCAACTAGATTTTCAAAAAGTTCTTTAACATTGGTCATGTTAAAATTCCCTGCCAAAATCAAGTTTCTGTGCATCCAATTGCTTTGACGCAAAAATGGGTGAACACTTTCGATACTGTTTTTACCAAAAGTTCCATAACGTACGTGCCCTAAAAACAATTCTCCTATATAAGGAATATTGGCTTTTAATTCTGACATATCATCCGCGTATTCTGGATGGGATGTCATTTCTTCATTTATTCTATCATTTATTTGTTTGAAAACATCTTGAATCGGTTGTGCATGATTGGAACGTACACGACTGATGTATCTTTCACCAGGCTCTACATCCATTTTAATACTTGCAAAACCAGCACCATCTTGACCTCGATTGTGCTGCTTCTCCATCATCAAATACATTTTTTGGATACCATAGAAAGCAGTTCCGTACTTTTCTTTATAGAATTCAAGGGGTTTTAAAAGTCTAACTAAAGCTATTCCACATTCGTGTTTTAAAGCGTCGCTCATTGTTTTATTGTTTGTAGTTATTGGTATTTAATGATGTCTCAATTCTTATTATTCTAATCAAATACGATGCAAATTCGTACTCTTTCTTATAAATATTGACTGTACTAATTAAAAAAAGCCTCATATAGAGGCTTAAGAACTTTATAATTCTATTTCAAACTGGGTCAGAGACTTGAACTGTTTCAATCTTGACACCACTTCTTCTTTATCTAAATCAACCATTCGTTCCGTTCCAAATTTCTCTACACTGAAAGAAGCTAAATTAGAACCATGGATTATTGCATTTTTCATATTATCGAAAGAAACATTTTCGCTCTGTGTAATAAATCCTGAAAAACCACCAGCAAAAGTATCTCCTGCTCCTGTTGGATCAAAAACTTCTTCTAATGGCAATGCCGGAGCAAAGAAAATTTCTTCACCATGAAACAATAAAGCTCCATGTTCTCCTTTTTTGATTACCACGTATTTTGGTCCCATTTCGTGAATTTTTGCAGCTGCCTTTACCAAAGAATATTCTCCTGAAAGCTGACGTGCTTCTTCATCGTTTATTGTGATAACGTCTACTCTTTTGATGATTGCCAATAATTCTGGTAAAGCACAATCCATCCAAAAGTTCATGGTGTCCAAAACCACTAATTTTGGTTTTGTTTCCATTTGGTCCAAAACACTGCTTTGAACTAATGGATGCAAGTTACCTAACATTACAATATCAGCATTTTTATAGTCTTGAGGAACTTTTGGTTGAAAATCGGCCAGTACATTAAGTTCTGTTACCAAAGTGTCTCTTGAATTCAAATCGTTGTGGTATAATCCGCTCCAGAAAAAAGTTTTACCTCCTTTAACAACTTCGATACCTGAAATATCAATATTTCTATCTGTCAACAAGTCTAGATATTCTTGCGGAAAATCGTCACCAACTACAGAAACTATAGCTGATTTTACATTGAAAAAAGAAGCTGATAACCCTATATATGTTGCTGCTCCCCCTAAAATTTTATCTGTTTTTCCAAAAGGAGTTTCAATTGCGTCGAAAGCTACTGTTCCAACAATCAATAATTTATTCATTATGTGAGTTTCGAATTAGGGTGCAAAGATAGTTCTTAAGTTGCAATATTGCAAAGGGTCACGGCCTCAAAATTTTCATAAAAAAAATATCGTTTGCGAGGGTAAATCTATTGCAGAAGAGAGGTTTAATTTGACTGTGAAGACCTTAAAATATGATTTCTTGATTTAAATCATAACTTAATTTTTCAAAATAATTTGATTTTTTTTTTGGGTGGCTAACAAAGGTCTGTAATTTAAAATTGGTACTTTTTATCGAAATAATTTTTCAATAATGTAATTTGAATTAAAATCATAAAAGGCACAATCAAAATTGCATATAATACTTTTTCAGAAAAATGAAAACCTGAAAATAAATTTGAAAATACATCTGTATAAGATTCACTTATTGCAAAACTATGCTCATTGCCAGAAATAGTTGCCCATACAGTCAAAACAATTAACGAAGCAGCAATAATCATCCAGATTTGTTTTGAAATCAAAGGCTTATAAATTTTAATTTTACGTTCTTCAGCCAATAAAACCTGAGACATTACTGTTGAAACAAAGTCAATTGAAGGCGATTCCAAAGTGTTTTCGGACATCATTTTTTCAATTAGATCTTCTATATTTTTATCGCTCTCTTTCATAATAATATATTGTTTCTGCTTCTAACTGCTTTTTTAAAATAACTGCTAATTTCTGTCGGCTCCTAAATAATTTTACTTTTACATGATTAGCCGTAATATTCATTACTTTGCTGATTTCTTCTAAATTCTGATCTTCAAAATAAAATAAAGTCAGCA
>DATEOV010000129.1:0-6793 GCA_035273645.1 Flavobacterium sp.
TGTATTTGGCGGTGGTTCCTTTGCAGGATATTGCTACAGCAGAATCAGATAGAGTTGCTGTAGTTGCATCACAAAATATTTTCGGAAATATTGGAACATTAATTATTGCCTTGATGATTATGATTTCTACTTTTGCCTGTAATAATGGTTTGATTATGTCTGGTGCAAGGGTTTATTATACGATGGCACAAGACGGTTTGTTTTTTAAAAAAGCTTCTCTTTTAAATAAGGCTAGCGTACCGGCTTGGGCATTGTGGGCTCAGTGTTTTTGGGCTTCGGCTTTGTGTTTGACTGGGAAATACGGCGATTTATTGGACTTTGTTGTAATTATCGTTTTGATATTTTATATTCTGACCATTTATGGAATTTTTATTCTTCGCAAAAAAATGCCAGATGCTGAAAGACCGTATAAGGCTTTTGGTTATCCTTTTTTACCAGGACTTTACATTCTTATTGCTACAGCCATTGGTGTTGCTCTTTTGTATACAAAACCCAGTACTTGTGGATGGGGCGTTTTTATAATGTTGATTGGAATTCCAATTTATTATTTGACTAAACCAAAGGAATAGTATTCTGATTGCAGAAAATAGTTTGCAGATTGCTGTTTAAAAAAATATAGGAATCCGTCTCAATTCTAGAGGCGGATTTTTTTGTTATTGATAAAAAACAGAAAACCCGTTTTGAAGAACAAAACGGGTTTTTCTAGTGTAGTAAGCACTTATTTAATATTAGCAAACTGAGTTTTCTAATACTAACTCTTCATTAAAAGGAAGGTTCCAAGCATCGGCTACTCCTTTGTAAAGGATTTTTCCGTTTGCAATATTTAACCCTTTTTTTAATTCTTCGTTTTCAGCGCAAGCTTTTTGCCATCCTTTGTTTGCTAATTGTACAGCATAAGGCAAAGTAGCATTTGTAAGCGCTAATGTAGAAGTATATGGAACTGCGCCTGGCATATTAGCCACACAGTAATGTACGATATCGTCAATGATAAAAGTTGGATTTTCGTGAGTTGTAGGAGTACAAGTTTCGATACAACCTCCTTGATCTACAGCTACGTCAACAAGAACTGTTCCTGGACGCATTAATTTCAGCATATCGCGTTTAATCAAATGCGGAGCTTTTGCTCCTGGAATTAATACAGCTCCGATAATTAAATCAGTTTCAGTAATGGCTTTTCTGATATTGTAGTCGTTAGACATTTGAGTCATAACGTTAGCTGGCATAATATCATCCAATTGACGTAAACGAGGCAAGCTCACATCCATAATAGTTACTTGAGCTCCTAAACCTGCAGCCATTTTAGCTGCTTGAGTTCCTACGATTCCGCCACCAAGTACTAATACTTTTGCAGGAGGCACACCTGGAACACCACCAAGAAGAATTCCTCTTCCTTTTAATGGTTTTTCTAGGTATTTTGCACCTTCTTGAATAGACATACGACCTGCTACTTCAGACATTGGAACTAATAATGGTAAGCTACGGTCTGTTTTTTCAACAGTTTCGTATGCCAAACAGATAGCTTGACGCTCAATCATTGCATGAGTTAATGGCTCTGATGATGCAAAGTGGAAGTATGTGAAAAGTAATTGATCTTTTTTAATAAGTGGGTATTCTGAAGCGATTGGCTCTTTTACTTTGATAATCATTTCGGCAATACCGTATACCTCTTCGATAGTAGGTAAGATTACAGCTCCGGCTGCAGCATATTCTTCATCAGCGAAACCGCTTCCTTCACCTGCAGTTGCTTGAACGTAAACACTATGACCGTTATTTTTCATCTCAGCAACACCTGCTGGAGTTAGAGCAACACGATTTTCGTTATTCTTAATTTCTTTTGGTACACCGATTATCATAACTGTTGTATTTAGTGATTGATTTAAAATTCAATTACAAATTTAGGAGATAAAGAAAAATTTTGTTCATTGTAAATCAAAATAGGAAAATATTATTTTTATTTAGTAATTTAGCATGAAATAATTCTTTTTTTGGTGCTTTTTTTATTTCTAAAAAGAAAATTAATCGGATTATTTTGTTATAAATCAATTTTATTAAACCTCTTTTTGTTATGATTTTAGATGAAAACGACAGAAAAATATTGCGCCTCCTGCAGGAAGATGCGCATTTGACATTAAAAGACATTTCAAATCGTATAAATCTTTCACTAACTCCGGTTCATGATCGAGTGAAACGTCTTGAAAAAGAGGGTATTATAGAGCGATATGTTTCTATTTTGAACAAGAAAAAGTTGGGTAAAAACCTCACTGTTTATTGTCAAGTGACCTTAGTGAAACAAACTTTTGATATTTCGGATAGTTTCAATCAAGCGATATTGAATTTGCCTGAAGTGGTGGAATGTAATTTTGTTTCGGGAAGTTTTGATTATATGCTCAAAATTGTATTGCCCGATATGGAAAGTTATCATCATTTTCATCAAATGAAATTGTCGATTTTACCTGAGGTGTCTTTGATAAATAGTTTTTTTATTATTTCGGAAGTAAAGAGCACGACGGTTTTGCCAATTTAGATTATACGAGTTTTACATATCTAAAAATTAACCGCAAAGTATACAAAGAACACCGCAAAGTTCGCAAAGCTTTGCGTACATAGCGCTCTCCCTTAGCGAACTTTGCGGTTAAGAAAGTGAAAATAAAAAATCCGCCTCATTCTAAAACTTGGCGGATTTCTGTTGAATTCAGGCTGGGGCAAATTTATTATCTAAAAAACTAAAATTAAAACTAAAAGAGCGATACCCAACCTGTAAATCTAAATGCTAGTAGTATGTAAAACGTCTTACTTTGGCAATATATTTGGCTAGTCTTATTACTTGGTGACTGTAACCGTATTCGTTGTCGTACCAAATGTAAAGCACTATGTTTTTTCCATCTTTGGAAACGATAGTAGCATTGCTATCATAAATTGAAGGTGCAGAAGTTCCTACGATGTCTGAAGAAACTAATTCGTTATTCAATGAATATTTGATTTGTTCCACTAATTCACCTTCAAGCGCATACTTTTTCATGATAGCGTTGATAGCCTCTATAGAAGTTTCTTTGTTTACTTCCAGATTCAATACAACCAAAGAACCATTTGGAACTGGAACGCGAATGGCATTAGACGTTAATTTACCTTCAAGAGATGGCAATGCTTTGGCTACTGCAGTTCCGGCACCAGTTTCGGTGATGACCATATTGAGTGCAGCGGCTCTACCACGACGGTATTTATTGTGCATATTGTCAACCAAATTTTGGTCGTTTGTATATGCGTGAATTGTTTCTAAGTGTCCTTTTACAACTCCCAAAGTGTCTTCAATCGCTTTTAGGATTGGAGTAATTGCATTGGTAGTGCATGATGCAGCCGAGAAAATGTCAATTTCGTCTGGGTTGTATTCGTTTTGATTAACACCATGAACGATGTTTGGAACCCCTTTTCCTGGAGCAGTAAGTAATACTTTATCAACTCCTTTTGAAACTAAATGACGGCTCAATGCTTCTTTAGTTGTGAAAGCGCCAGTGTTGTCAATAACTAAGGCATTGTCAATTCCGTATTTCGTATAGTCAATTTCCTCAGGAGTATTTGCAGTGATAATATGAACGGTAGTACCGTTGATGATTAATGCATTGTTTTTAGTATCGGCAACAACAGAACCTTGGAAATCTCCGTGAATGGAATCGTAACGTAATAATGAAGCTCTTTTTTCTAGGCTTGTAGCATCGTTTTTGTCTCTCGTAACGATTGCTCTCAAACGCATTTGCTCTCCTTTTCCTGTTTTGGACATTAGCTCTCGTGCCAATAAGCGTCCAATACGACCAAAACCATAAAGAATTACATCTTTGGGTTGGATTTCTTCAGAGAATTTAGCTTCTTTTAATTTATCTAAAACAAAATGTCTTGCATCTGGATATTTTTCATCTTCTAAACGGTACTCGTAAGTAAGTTTTCCAATATCCAATTTTGAAGGTGGTAAATCCAAAGTAAGAATTACATTGGCAATTTCAACTGAATCTGAAACTGAAATTGGTTTGCCTACAAATTTACCTGCATATTCATGTAAGTTGATAATTTCACTTACGTTTCTATCTATTAATTGATTTCTGAACAAAACCAATTCGATTGATTTGTCATACCATAAATCACTAATAATTTTAATTAATTCTACTCCTGAACGTCTTCTGTCGGCTTGAAACGAAACCTCTTTTTCGTATAAATCCATGTTATTCATGTTGAAAATTTGTATTGTTAATTAATGCAGTTTTTTAAAATTTGGTGCAAAAGTACTTATTTCAATCGATTTCGTAACTTTTTTTAAAACTTTTTTGAAATAAAAAAAGCCGACTTGCATTTACAAGCCGACTTTAAATTTATCGTTTTAACTTTTTAGATAATGATTCTCATGACCTCACCGTTTTTATTTATCATTTCGATACGGATACTTTGTTTTTCGTCTTTATTATTCAAAAGTTTAGAAACCGTTTCGACATTGGTCGCTTTTACATTATCAATGCTTAAAATGATGTTTCCGACAAGTTCATCAGTATATTGTGCTAAGTTTTCATTGTTAATCGATTTAATTCTTACACCATAATCGATTTTGAATTTCTTTTTGTCAGCAGCGTCGATATTTTCGAGTTCGATTCCTTTGAATTCGGTGTTAAAGTTTTCGGTTTTGCTCAAAACAACAGGGACAACTATATTTTTGCCATCTCTTATGATAGTAACCTGTACTTTATCATTTGGTCTTTTGGTATTTACATAACCAGAAAGGTCTGCAAAAGTTGAAATATCCTGATTGTCTAATTTGATGATGATATCTCCTTTTTGCAGTTTGGCTTTTTCTGCACCTGAGTTTTTAGATACTCTGTTAATGTAGAAACCTTGGGTTTGAGAAATACCTAATTCTTTAGACGCAGTTCCATTTAATTCGCCACCTTCAACTCCTAGAATTCCTCTTTGTACATTTCCAAATTCCATTATGTCCTCGATTATTTTTCTGGCATTATTGGAAGGAACTGCAAACGAATAGCCTACATAAGAACCTGTCATTGACGAAATCATAGTGTTGATTCCTATCAATTCTCCACGGGTATTTACCAATGCGCCTCCACTGTTTCCAGGATTAACAGCAGCATCAGTTTGTATGAAAGATTGAATTCCTCTCGTGTCCAGATTTCTGGCTTTGGCCGAAACAATTCCTGCAGTAACGGTTGATGTTAGATTGTACGGATTTCCAACTGCGAGTACCCATTCGCCCACTTTAACCGAATCGGAATTGGCAAATGTGGAATACGGTAGTTTTTCGTCGGCATCAATTTTCAGCAACGCAATGTCCATTTTAGAATCGGTTCCGATGATTTTTGCTTTGTATGTTTTTTTGTTGTTCAATGTGATTTCAATGTCTGTAGCGTCTTTTACCACGTGATTATTAGTTACTATATACCCATCTTCAGAAATAATAACTCCCGATCCAGTTCCAACTTGTTCTTGCTGTTGCTGTCCTCCATAACCATAAAAGTATTCCATTATGGGATTTGAAATCGTTCTTACCGATACATTTTTTACGTGAACTACAGTATGCACGGTTTTGTCTGCAGCAACTGTAAAATCGATGTTTTCGGCACTTAAACCAACTTGTCTTCCGTAGGATTCAGGAGCAAGTGTCGTGATTCCTCTATTGGATGAAAAATAACCATTGTTGTCAAATAATAATTTGTAGGCGCCAAGGGTTGTTGCTCCACTCAACAAGGATACCAAGAATAATTTTGAAATTTGTCTCATTTTGCTTTTCGTTTTTATTAGTTATTTAATTACGAATTTAGCAGAATTTTTTTTTCGAACAATATGGTTTAACGCTCTTTAACAATGATTAACAATTCATTAATAGTTTGTACTTTTGTGTGATAAAATGGAAATAAAAATGCAATTAGAATTTTATAAATACCAAGGTGCTGGAAACGATTTTGTTATGATTGACAATCGTTCCGGATTTTTCCCAAAAGAGAATACAAAGCTAGTTGCTCATTTGTGTGATAGGCGCTTTGGGATAGGTGGTGACGGACTTATTTTGTTGGAAAATGACTCGGATACTGATTTTAAAATGGTCTATTACAACTCCGATGGGAATCAAAGTTCGATGTGTGGTAATGGAGGACGTTGTTTGGTTGCTTTCGCCAAAGACTTAGAAGTGATTGAAGATAAAACTACATTTATTGCTACAGATGGTTTGCATCATGCGTCATTTGAAGATAACGGATTAGTTTCTTTGCAGATGATTGATGTTCCGACTATAGATATTAAAAAAGACCACTCTTTCTTGAATACAGGTTCTCCACATCATGTTCAAATGGTGGAGGATTTAGAGCATTACAATATAAAAGAAGAAGGTGCTGCGATTCGTTATGGCGAATTATACGGCGCAGCAGGTAGCAATATTAATTTTGTAAAAAAAATAGACGATACCACTTTTAGGCTTCGTACCTACGAAAGAGGAGTTGAAGACGAGACTTTGGCTTGCGGAACTGGAGCAACAGCCGTTGCAATTGCAATGAACGCTACAGGACAAACTAATGCCACTGCTATTAACATAAATGTCGAAGGTGGAAAACTAGTTGTTTCTTTTGATAAAGGCGAAAATGGCTTTACGAATGTTTTTTTGAAAGGACCTGCTGAATTTGTGTTTAAAGGGACGATTACTATTTAATTACGAATTATCAATTATGAATTACGAAATAGGGTAGTTCAAATTTGTAATTTAAGTTCAATCCAAATTCGTAATTCATAATTTCAAATTCGTAATCAA
>DATEOV010000130.1:0-6226 GCA_035273645.1 Flavobacterium sp.
TACATATATTTTTCACGGCTTTGATGTTTTACACTAGAATTCCGTGTCCTAAAAATATCGACCACAATCCCGATTATTTAAACAAAGCATCCCGATATTTTCCTTTAATTGGTTGGGTAGTTGGAGGAGTTTGTTTCGGAATTTACTATCTGTCTTCGATTGTGTTTTCTGTCGAAATAGCTTTGATACTGTCCATAATTGCTGGAATTTTGACTACTGGCGCTTTTCACGAAGATGGATTCGCGGATGTTTGTGATGGTTTTGGAGGAGGCTGGACCAAAGAAAAAATCCTTTTGATAATGAAAGACAGTGCTATTGGTGCATATGGGGCCATTGGTTTAGTTTTACTTTTTTTGCTGAAATTTCAAGGTCTGTATAATCTAATTTCTAAATCAGAAATCGTTAGTCTGCAATCTACAATCTGCCATCTTTTACTCTTTGTTTCTGCTCATTCGATTAGTCGATTAGCAGCAATCTCAATAGTTTTTACCCATCAATACTCAAGAGAAGATGCATCAAGCAAAAGCAAGCCAATTGCCCAAAATTTTACTTGGAAAGAAGTAGTTGGAGCTTCATTTTTTGGATTGTTACCTCTTGTGGTTTTGTCGTTTTCTCAATGGCAATTACTGTTGGCTTTAGTGCCAGTTTTTATTGCTCGCTTTTTTCTTGCTCGTTATTTTCAAAAATGGATTGACGGTTATACAGGAGATTGCCTAGGAGCAACACAACAAGTATGTGAAGTGATTTTTTATCTGTCAATTATTGGAATATGGAAGTTTATTTAGTCCGTCATACCGAAACGGTTTGTGAAAAGGGAATTTGCTACGGTCAGAGTGATGTTGGAATTCGGGAACCTTACGATGTTACTTTTGAATCCATCCTGAACCAATTGCCGAAAGACGCTATTTTATATTCCAGTCCGTTGCAGCGATGTGCTATTTTGGCCAAACATATTCAAAAAAATACCCAAATTACTTCCATTATTGAAGATTCAAGATTGATGGAAATGGATTTTGGGGATTGGGAACTAAAAAGTTGGGATGCCATCCCTCGCGAGGTTTTAGATCCTTGGATGGAAGATTTTGTCACCGTAAATGTACCTAATGGAGAATCTTTCGTGGATTTGGATTATAGAGTTTCACAATTTTTGGATAATGATATTTCGAAAGGACATACTAAGCCGATTATCATTGTGGCGCATTCTGGAGTTATCCGAAGTATTTTATGCAAAATAAATAATCTTCCTCTGCAGGAAGCTTTTAAAACAGCATTGGATTATGGGGCTGTGATAAAAGTAGAAATGTAGAATTGATTCAATTTTTAATTTTAAAATACTGACAAACAATTTGTTATATTTATATTGAAATTAAAATGGGTCATTAATTTTAGTTTTCCATATTTTTAACTTTATATTTGCACCCGAATTAAGGTTGTGTTTTACTTTTTACGAAAACACATTAAAAGGGAATTAGGTTCAAAACCTAAGCTGTTCCCGCAACTGTAAGCTATCAAGCTTGTTGTTATCTACAAAGCCACTGTTTTAAAAATGGGAAGGTGAACAACAAGACGCAAGCCAGGAGACCTGCCTTTTTTCTTAACAAATATCGAACTTTCGGGAAAAAAGGTTCAGAAATTATGACTTTAAGAAAACTAATATTTGCCTTTTTTGCTTTAATGTGCCAATTGATTTCGGCGCAGAATGACTCTATTACCAATTTGAAAGAGGTTATCGTTTCAGACCGTACTTTGTATTCAAGCAATAGATCCCAATCCATTCAGATTCTCAATGATTCGGTTATCAATAAAAACCAATCTTCACTTACCAATTTATTAAATTACAACAGTGTGCTGTATTTCAAGGAGTATGGACGAGGAATGACTTCTACAGTTTCTTTTAGAGGGACAACAGCTGCACAAACAGCTGTGATTTGGAATGGAATAAATGTCAATTCGTTACTCAACGGCAGTGCCGATTTCAACACCTTTTCTTCACCTGATTTTAATACGATCAGTGTAAAAGCTGGTGGTGGAAGCGTCAGTTATGGAAGTGGAGCAATAGGAGGAACTGTTCATTTAAATAATAATTTGGTTTTTACGAACAAATTCGAAAATGACTTGCGATTGGATTATGGAAGTTTCAATACGGTTGGGATCAATTATAAAGTGATTTTTTCGAACAAAAAGTGGAGTACGCAAGTTGGTTTTTCTCGAAATAGCTCGGATAATGATTATGATTATATAGATCTCTATACTTGGAAAGGAGTACAGCGGAAAAATGAAAATGGGCAATATGCAACAACTAATTTGTCTGCCAACGTGGGTTATAAAATCAAACCCAATGAGATTCTTACTTTTTATAGCCAATCTTCAAATACGGACAGAAATCTGTCTTTAGTTTCAGAATCTGATTCAAAAACAAAATACATCAATACGTTTAGCCGGAATCTTTTGGAGTATGCTGTAACCAAAGATCGTTTCAGTAGTAATTATAAAGTTGCCTATCTCACAGAGCAATACCAATATTTTGCAGATATTGAAAGTAATAATTTCAGCTTTGGTAAATCGGAGTCGCTTATCGCAAAAATGGATTTTGGTTATCAATTAATTGAATCGATTAAGCTAAACGGAATTTTAGATTACAATCGTACCAAAGGTTTTGGGACGAGTTTTGGTGATAATACGCGACAGATTGGTGCTATTGCAATAAAAGCGGTGGAGAAGCATAATGAAAAATGGCAAAATGAATTAGGCTTTAGAAAAGAAGCGAGTTCGGATTATGACAGTCCGTTCTTATTCTCCTTAGGATCGTCATATGTTTTTAATTCTTTTTATAATTTAAAAGTCAATTTTTCCAGAAACTTCAGGATTCCAACTTTCAATGATTTGTATTGGGAAACAGGCGGTAATCCCGATTTAAAACCGGAGAGTTCCTATCAGGCTGAGGTTGGTAATGTTTTTAAGTATAAAAATATCACTTTATCCGAGACTCTATACTATAATAAAATTAATGATCTGATTCGTTGGGTTCCAGTAAATGGGGATATTTGGTCACCAGAAAATACAGATCGAGTAAATACCTACGGTTCCGAAACAATTTTGGGCTGGGCAAATTCCTATGGGAAAAATAATTTTGCTATCAATGGGACTTATGCCTATACAGTATCCAAAAATGTAGATACCGATAAGCAATTATTTTTTGTGCCTTATCATAAAGCAACGGCATCATTTGCGTATTCCTACAGTAAGTTCGCTGTCGATTATCAGTTTTTATACAACGGATTTGTATATACTCGATCTGATAATGATCCTAATGAAATTATTGACGCTTATCAGGTATCGAATATTGGATTTAATTATGATTTTAAGCTTTTAGATTCTTCCAAAATAGGCTTTCGAGTTTTGAATGTTTTTAATCAGAAATATGAAAGCGTGGAAGACAGGCCCATGCCAGGCCGTAATTTTAATATGTATATAACCCTTAAATTTTAAATAATTATGAAGTTTAGTAAGTCCTTTTTTGTTGCTCTAGTGAGCATTTCTTTTTTGGTTTCATGTACGAATGATGATGATGAAGCAGTAGTAGATTCAGGTGATTACAATGAAGGTGTTTTGGTCTTAAATGAAGGAGGCTCAGGACAAGGCTCAGTTTCTTATATAAGTAACGACTTGAGTATTTTTACTCAAAATGCCTACACAACAGTAAATGGATCTGATTTGTTGGGTAAATATGTGCAATCTATCTTTTTTGATGGAGACAAAGCTTATATAATAGCTGGGGGATCCAATAAAATTACAGTTGTAAATAGAAACACTTTTAAGATTATTGCTAAAATTGAAACTGGGCTCGTGGCTCCAAGATACGGTGTTGTAAAAGATGGCAAGGCTTATGTGACAAATGCAAATACTTATGCAGATTGGGGAGATTCAGCTGATGCTGTTGGTAATACGGATGATTATGTTGCTGTAATTAACTTAACAACTAATGCAGTTGAATCTAAAATTGAATTAAATGCAACAGCAAACAGAATTGTATTGGAAAACAATAAATTATACATTACTGAGCCTTATACGAGCAATAAAGTAATAGTAGTTAACCCAACTACAAAAACATTGGAAACATCAATAAATATTGGTACAGATGCAGATTCTATGGAAGCAAAAGATGGGATTTTGTATGTTTTAAGAAGTCCTTATGGCGTAGCGAGCGAAATTGTAAAAGTAAAATTATCAGATAATACTTTGAGTAAAATTACTTTTCCAACTGATTTGCAAGATGCTAAAAATCTAGATATTGAACAAAATAAAATTTATTATACATCTGGGACTTCAGTTTATGGAATGAACCTTACAGCAACCGAAGCTTCAAATACTGCTATTTTAAGTTATACATCTTCATCTGCTTATGGCAAAATGTATGGATTTTCGGTAAGAAACAATCATATTTTTATTGCTGATGGTGGAGATTTTACAGCCAATAGTAAAGCCTATGTTTATTCACTTACTGGGACATTGGAAAAAGAATTTACAGTAGGTGTTGGTCCAAACGGATTTTATTTTAATGATTAAGTAGGTTAATTGTTTTTGAGAAAAAAAAGGCTTTCAGTGATGAAAGCCTTTTTTGATTGAGTTTGTTTTAATAGGGTTAGAAATGATAATGAATTTCTCATTTCTAACAATGTTTATCTATTCCAAAGATCTTAACAGTCCAGCTGGAACTTTGTCAACATACATTTGATTTTGACCACTGATTGATTTAGCATCTTCAAAATACGGGAATACTTTTCCTGTGGTCTTCTTAACCATTTTGGCAGTTCCAGTAATTTTTCCAATAGCAGTACTTAACAAAGGTTCTGAAGTAGTACCCAAAATACCTAAATTAGTTATACTTTCTTTTAAGGAATAGGATGGTTCCAAGCCATTAAAGTAATCACCAAAATCATCTGCGTTTACAATTTTTAGAACAATAGGCTGCATTGCATAACGGTGATGTGGGTTTCTGTTTTCTTTTCCAAAAGTAGGTGAGTCATAAATAGTTATTGATCCAACATTTTTTCCTGTAGTTATGTCCCCAATTTGAACCACATCGATATAGGGTTTTAAGCCATTGATAACTAGTTCACTTGCTGATGCAGTACTTTTTGTTGTTAAGATGTAAATTTTGGTAAGGTTTAAACTGTTTATAGCTGTACCTTCGATAGAGCTTGTAAATAAATTGTTCAATGCATCTGGGTCTTCAGATTCGAAATAAGCATTGATTTTGTCATTCCATCTTTGTTTAGAAAATACTTTGTCGGTAAATTGTCCAGTTATCATACTGGCCAAACGGGTTGCTGATTGAACAGAGCCACCAGAATTGTATCTTAAATCCAAAACTAAATCGGTGATACCTTGTGATTTTAAAGAGGCAAAAGTGTCATTCAATTGCGAGTCATAGTTTGGATAAAAACCATTGTACATCAAATATCCTATTTTATGACCTCCAGTTTCAATTACATTATTTATTAAAATTGGATTTTCTGAAAGTTCTGTTTTTGTTAAGGTTACTGATTTTCCGTTAGGTGTAATTTGACCATTATTGTAATCGGCTAAATTTAGGGTATAGTTTTCTGAATTTAATAATAAGGTTTGGTAATTACTTGCTGTAAGTTGAGTTCCATTTACACCATAAAAAATTTCGCCACGTTTAATATCTTTAGTTGAAGCATCAGAATTGGGTATGATATAGCGTACCCAACCAAATATGTCATCAGAATCTGAGGATTTACGGTAAAGACCAAAATCCACACCGTCATTTTTTGTTGTTCCTTGAAGCATTCCTTCCAATTCTTGATAATCACTTACAATCCAGCTGAAGCGATCGATCGATTTATCGACTCTTAGTGCATCAAATAAAGTTTCCGGTTCTGGATATCCTTTTAAGAATGTATTTAAATCTGCTTGACTGGCAAATCGGGTGTCGGCAAGATTAGGAACATCGGCTTGCCATAAATAATATAAATTGAGACCTTTCCATATAAAATCATTGACTTCCAAGTATTCTGGAGTCGCAACATCGTCCGCATCTTCGCAACTCTGAAAAGTAAAAAAGGCTATGAATAATAAAAGTGTAATTTTGAAATATGCCTTCATGTTATGAATTTATTTGTAGGTATAGAACGCAAAAATACTAACTTTAGTTTAATTTAAATTTTTTTGTAACAAATATAATTGTGAATCGTCTTGATTA
>DATEOV010000131.1:0-2374 GCA_035273645.1 Flavobacterium sp.
ATTCTTTTTTGGCTGAAGCTTGCGTAATATCGGTTTCTAGGTCAAAATAACGTGAAAGTACCCGGAACACATTTCCGTCAACGACGGGAACACATTCATTATAGGAGAAGGACGCAATTGCGGCTGCGGTATATTCGCCAATTCCTTTTAGCTTTAGTAAGTCGGTATAATTATCCGGGAAAACGCCGTCCATTTCGAAAGCTACTGTTTGGGCAGTCTTGTGTAAATTTCGAGCACGGGAATAATATCCTAATCCTTGCCAAAGTTTTAGGACTTGTTCTTCATTGGCTTTTGCCAAATCAAAAACAGTCGGAAAAGCAGTAGTGAATGATAAAAAATAAGGCATTCCTTGAGCTACTCTTGTTTGCTGAAGCATGATTTCGGAGAGCCAAATTTGGTACGGATCGGTGGTTTTTCGCCAAGGTAAATCACGCTTGTTTTGTAAATACCACTTAATTAAGGTGTTGTGAAATTTCATTGTAAAATAATTGCAAACAAAAGTAATTGTTTATGTAATTAAATTTTAACGAATTAGGTTGATTTATTGTTTTTTAAATTCATATATTTGCAAACTCAAAAAAATTATTACAACATAATAAAAAGGAAAGAAAATGACGAAAGCAGATATCGTAGCGAAGATTTCAGAAAAATTAGGTCTTGAAAAAGGGGATGTGCAAGCAACCGTAGAGACTTTTATGAACGAAGTAAAAAACTCACTAGAAACTGGTGACAATGTTTACCTAAGAGGTTTCGGTAGTTTTATCGTTAAAACAAGAGCTGAAAAAACTGGAAGAAATATTTCCAAAAATACCACTATCAAAATTCCAGCACACAACATTCCTGCATTCAAACCTGCTAAAGTTTTTGTTGAAGGTGTAAAAGTGAACAACGAAGCAAAATAACACTATTAATTAATCATAAAATCTATTAGATATGCCAAGTGGTAAAAAAAGAAAGAGACATAAGGTAGCAACGCACAAACGTAAAAAAAGAGCGAGAGCTAACCGTCACAAAAAGAAAAAGTAGTTTTAAACTACTTTTTTCTTTTTTAAGTTCATTGAAATTGAGAAAAAGACGAATAGATGAAAGGCGAAAAGATAAAAGACGAAACTGTCTATTATCTATTATCTTAAAGTCTTCTACTCTCCGGGTACAATACCTGTTAAATTATTGTTTAATCCATCCTTGCTGAAAAGTTGATGGTTGGTAGTTGATAGTTGATGGATTTTCCAACAACTGACAACCGACAACCGACAACCAATAAGTACGGATAAAAATTTACAAATGAATAAAGAATTAATCATTCGATCTAGTTCTGATTTCGTAGATTTTGCCTTATTAAAAGATGGAAAACTAATTGAATTACACAAGGAAGAAGAGAAAAGCAACTTTCAAGTAGGTGATATTTTTATTGCCAAAATAAGAAAACCAGTTGCTGGACTTAATGCTGCTTTTGTAAACGTAGGCTTCGAAAAAGATGCCTTTTTACATTATCACGATTTAGGGCCTAACTTAGCTTCCCAACTGAAATTCATAAAACTTGTAAGCGCAGGTAAAATAAAAGATTTCTCCCTGAAAAACTTTCAGTTTGAAAAAGAGATAGACAAGAATGGTACGATTACTGATGTAATTAGTGCTAATCAATCTGTTTTGGTACAAGTTGTCAAAGAACCAATATCGACCAAAGGGCCAAGGATAAGCGCAGAGCTTTCCCTAGCCGGAAGATTTATTGTTTTGGTTCCGTTTTCTGACCGAGTTTCTATTTCACAAAAGATAGAAGACAAAAAAGAAAAGGAACGTTTGAAACGTCTTGTACAATCAGTCAAACCAAAAGGATTTGGCGTTATTGTTCGCACAGTAGCCGAAGGCAAAAGTACAGTAGAATTAGAAAAAGATTTGCAGAACCTGCTTAGCAGATGGACTGCAATGTGTAAAAAATTACCAACTGCTCATCATCCTTCCAAAGTATTAGGAGAGCTCAATAGAGCTTCTTCAATATTAAGAGATGTATTTAATGATACTTTTAGTAGTATTCAGATTGATGACGAAGAGTTGTACAACCAAACAAAGGATTATTTGCAAGAAATTGCACCATCCAAACAATCAATTGTTAAGTTCTATCAGTCCAAAGACACTCCAATTTTTGAGAAATACAATATAGAGAGACAAATCAAAACTTCATTTGGGAAAACTGTTTCCATGAGTAAAGGGGCTTATCTTATTATAGAACACACAGAAGCTTTACATGTCATTGACGTAAATAGCGGAAACCGTTCCAATAAAGCTACCAACCAAGAGGATACAGCCATGGAAGTCAATATGATTGCAGCCGCCGAAATAGCGAGACAATTGCGTCTTCGTGATATGGGCGGAA
>DATEOV010000132.1:0-2740 GCA_035273645.1 Flavobacterium sp.
CAATGCATTTATTTGGCGCCATAGGTTCCTTTATGTTTATTCTTGGATTTTTCTTGGCTGGATATATTGGAATTTCAAAATTATACCACATGTACAATGGTATGAAATATTCGTTGGTTACTAATAATCCTTGGTTTTTCATTGCATTGACAACGATGATTCTAGGAACACAATTGTTTTTGGCTGGATTTTTGGGAGAAATTATTTTGAGAACCAAGAACAATGAAGAACGTTACAAGGTTTCGACTGAAGTAAATTTTTAAATTCTAAACCTTCTCCTTTGAAGAGAGAGAGACAAGAACTAAAAAATAGTTTATAAAAACAAAATTTCTCGCTTTACGATTCTAGCCCTGATAGTAGCAGCATCCTTTTCTTGTCTTCTTTAGACAAGAAAAGATATAGCGGATAGCAGGAAAAAGCTCCTAATAAAACTGATATTCTTGTTTTCATAAAATAGATTAACAACTTAAACTAAATATAAAATGCATATACCTCAAAACATTTTAGACGCAGTAAACGAATGGCTAACCCCAACATTCGACAATGAAACACATGTGGCCATTAAGGAATTAATGACTACCTCACCAAAAGAACTGGAAGAGAGTTTTTATAAAAACTTGGAGTTTGGGACTGGTGGAATGCGTGGTGTGATGGGAGTTGGAAACAACCGCATCAACAAATATACGCTTGGAAAAAACACTCAAGGGCTTTCTAATTATTTACATACTGTTTTTCCTGGACAAGCTTTGAAGGTTGTAATTGCTTATGATTGCCGTCATAACAGTCAATCTTTGGCCAAAGTAGTAGCTGATGTTTTCTCTGCGAATGGAATTCAGGTTTATTTGTTCTCAGACTTGAGACCTACTCCAGAATTGTCTTTTGCCCTTAAACATTTAGGTTGTCAATGTGGTATTGTACTAACAGCATCTCATAATCCACCAGAATATAATGGTTACAAGGTATATTGGGAAGATGGTGGACAAATTGTTCCTCCACAAGACGGAGCTATTATTGATGTTATTGAAAATTTGAATTATAACGAAATCAAATTTTCGGCAGACGAAAGTTTGATAAAATATATTGACACTGAAATTGACGAAGCTTTTGTAAAATCGTCTGTTGAAAATGCAAGTTTCAACACTCCAAAAGAAGCCAAAGACAACTTAAACATTGTATTTACTTCTTTGCACGGAACTTCAATTATGTCTGTTCCTGCTACTTTAGAAAAAGCGGGTTACACGAATGTAAACATCGTTCCGGAACAAGCTAAACCGGATGGAAATTTTCCAACTGTAAAATCACCAAATCCAGAAGAGCCGGAAGCATTGACAATGGCACTTGCTTTGGCCGATAAACTGAACGCTGACATTGTTGTAGGTACTGATCCAGATTGTGACCGTTTGGGAGTTGCTGTTCGAAATAATGAAGGCGAAATGATTTTGTTGAACGGAAACCAAACAATGATTTTGATGACGGCTTTCCTATTGGAACAATGGAAAAAAGCAGGTAAGATAAACGGAAAACAATTTGTGGGTTCTACCATAGTTTCAACTCCAATGATTATGGAACTAGCAACAGCTTATGGTGTAGAATGCAAAGTGGGATTGACAGGCTTTAAATGGATTGCCAAAATGATTAAAGATTTTCCAGAACTACAATTTATTGGTGGTGGAGAAGAAAGTTTTGGATTCATGGTTGGTGATGCTGTTCGTGATAAAGATGCTGTGGCGGCTACTTTATTGATTTGCGAAGTTGCGGCACAGGCCAAAGCCAAAGGCAGTTCAGTTTACAACACTTTGTTACAATATTATGTAGATTTTGGTTTCTACAAAGAGCATTTGGTTTCTCTTACCAAAAAAGGAATGGAAGGATTGGCAGAAATCAATCAGATGATGGTTTCATTACGTGAAAATCCATTGAAAGAAATCAATGGTCAAAGAGTGGTAATGGTCGAAGACTACAAATCATCTATAGCCAAAAACTTGTTTACTGATGAAGAAGAAACTATTGACATGCCAAAATCTGATGTATTGATTTATTATACAGAAGATGGTTCAAAAATTTGCGCCAGACCGAGTGGAACTGAGCCAAAAATTAAATTTTACATCAGCGTAAAAACCGAATTAGACAGCGTTGCAAATTTTTCTAAAGTTGAAGAAGTATTGAACGAAAAGATTAAAAATATAATTATTGCAATGCAATTGAGCTAATGAACAATTTTAAAAGAATATTCCCTTTTGTAATTCCGTACAAAAAGTATGCTTATATGAACATATTTTTCAATGTTCTATATGCCCTTTTTAGCACACTTTCTTTTGTTTCTTTAATTCCGATGATGCAGGTTTTATTTGATCAAACCAAAAGAAATACGACAATGCCGGTTTACAAAGGCATTTGGGAACTTAAGAAATATGGCGAGGATTATTTAAGTTATTACATTACCCACACCACTGAAACATTTGGTGTAGGACGTACTTTAACCATAATGGTCGTTATAATTATATCCATTTTTTTATTAAAAAATTTGTGTGATTACTTAGCAATGTTTTTCATCACCTTTTTGCGAAATGGAATTTTAAGAGACATGCGAAATGCTATGTACAAAAAGACAATTGAATTACCATTGGCTTTTTATTCTGAGAAAAGAAAAGGAGATGTCATTTCTAGAATTTCGGGAGATGTCAATGAAGTACAAACCTCTTTTTTGTCTATTCTGGAACTTATCGTAAAAGAGCCTCTG
>DATEOV010000133.1:0-6360 GCA_035273645.1 Flavobacterium sp.
CTCCTATGAGTAGGCCACTTTTCTTAATGTGGTCACGCCCAAAAGTTGCTTCTTACAACAATTTTTATTTTAGATTTTAAAAACAAAAAACATGACTTTTCAAGAACAAATACAACAAGGAATTCCATCTATATTACCACAACCAAAAGCGTATGAGGTAAACATCAACCATGCACCAAAGCGAAAAGAAATCTTGTCTGACGATGAGAAAAAACTAGCACTTCGTAATGCTTTGCGCTATTTTGACCCGAAACATCACGCTGAATTAATCCCTGAATTTCGTCACGAACTGGAGACTTACGGTCGTATTTATATGTACCGTTTGCGTCCTGATTATAAAATGTATGCCCGCCCAATCTCGGAATATCCTGGAAAATGCGAGCAGGCAAAAGCCATTATGTTGATGATTCAGAACAATCTGGATTATGCGGTGGCGCAACATCCACACGAACTGATTACTTACGGTGGAAACGGTGCGGTTTTCTCAAACTGGGCACAATATTTATTGACCATGAAATACTTATCGGAAATGACCGATGAGCAAACATTGACAATGTATTCCGGGCATCCGATGGGATTGTTTCCTTCTCACAAAGAAGCACCGAGAGTCGTGGTTACCAACGGAATGGTAATACCTAACTATTCTCAACCTGATGACTGGGAAAAAATGAATGCTTTAGGCGTTTCCCAATACGGACAAATGACCGCAGGAAGTTATATGTACATAGGCCCGCAGGGAATTGTGCACGGAACGACAATCACGGTTTTGAATGGTTTCAGAAAAATAAAACGTTCACCAAAAGGGGGGGTATTCGTGACTTCCGGATTGGGAGGAATGAGTGGAGCGCAACCCAAAGCGGGAAATATTGCCGGCTGTATCACGGTTTGTGCCGAGGTAAATGCAAAAATTACCCACATTCGTCACAGTCAAGGCTGGATTAATGAAGTGGTTGAAGACATTGACGAATTAGTCAAAAGGGTTGCTTTGGCTAAAGCCAATAATGAAACTGTTTCTATCGCTTACCTCGGAAACGTAGTGGATGTTTGGGAACGATTTGACGAAGAAAACCTCTATATTGATTTGGGTTCCGACCAAACTTCGCTTCACAATCCGTGGGCTGGAGGATATTATCCGGTTGGAATTTCGTTTGAAGAAGCCAATGATATGATGGCCAATAATCCTTATTTATTCAAGGAAAAAGTACAGGAAACATTGCGTCGTCACACAACAGCTATTAATAAACACACAGCCAAAGGAACGTATTTCTTTGATTACGGAAATGCCTTTTTACTGGAAGCTTCCCGTGCCGGTGCTGATATTATGGCAGAGAATAATATTGATTTCAGATACCCAAGTTACGTGCAGGACATTATGGGGCCTATGTGTTTTGATTATGGATTTGGGCCTTTCCGTTGGGTTTGTACTTCTGGAAAGCCTGAGGATTTAGCAAAAACTGACGCCATTGCCTGTCAAGTTCTGGAAGAAATGGCCAAAACTGCTCCAATAGAAATTCAGCAACAAATGCAGGATAATATTCAGTGGATAAAAGGCGCTCAGGAAAATAAACTGGTTGTGGGTTCTCAAGCCCGAATCCTCTATGCCGATGCCGAAGGTCGTGTGAAAATTGCCGAAGCGTTCAATCAGGCTATTGCCAATGGCGAAATAGGACTGGTCGTTTTAGGACGCGATCATCACGATGTTTCGGGAACCGATTCGCCTTACCGAGAAACTTCCAATATCTATGACGGATCTCGTTTCACGGCTGATATGGCGATTCAAAACGTGATTGGAGACAGTTTCCGAGGCGCTACTTGGGTTTCCATACATAATGGTGGTGGCGTTGGCTGGGGTGAAGTTATCAACGGTGGTTTCGGAATGGTGCTGGACGGTTCCAAAGAAGCTTCCCGTCGCTTGGCTTCGATGCTTTTTTGGGATGTCAATAACGGAATCTCAAGACGCAGCTGGGCTAGAAACGAAGGCGCTGTTTTTGCCATTAAACGTGCTATGGAAGTAGAGCCATTGTTGAAAGTTACACTACCAAATTTAGTTGATGATCAATTATTGAATTAATATATTTTCTGGGAGCTAATCCTGCTATTCGCTTCAAGATTTTTTATAAACTCGTTTTTTTCTAAGAACAAAAAGAGCTTCCTCTGGTCGCTTTTTTTGTTCAAGAAAAAAATACTCGCTTATCAAAAAATGCTTTCCGCTTTTATCAGGGCTACCACGACAACTGCAAACAAAGGTATTTGGGTTAATTCTTGACAAAATGATTTTTTTTAACTAATTTAGAGTAATAAAGTTGGTACGATTTTTGTAGTTTATTTACTCCACCAATAAATCAAATAAAAACATGAAAACATTTAAGCTTCTACCTCTATTATTACTTTTCATTGTTACCTCCTGTGACACTGTAAAAGTATATTCTGATTACGACAAATCGGTTGATTTTACGCAATACAAAACCTTTGCTTTTATGAAATCCGGAATTGATAAAGTCGAAATTTCTGATTTGGATAAAAAAAGAATCCTGAACGCTATCGACCAACAATTACAAGCCAAAGGATTTACTAAAAGTGAAACTCCTGATTTATTGATAAATATTTTCACTAAATCCCGCGAAGAAATCAGCGTAAACCAATTCAATGCTGGTTATGGCTACGGTTGGGGATGGGGATGGAATCCATATATGTACGGAGGACATACTACGGTTAGCTCCTCTACCGAAGGCACATTATACATTGACCTTATTGATGCTAAAAAGAAAGAACTAATCTGGCAAGGTGAAGGCACTGGAACACTTTCTAAAGACATGAACGAAAAAGACACCATAGTCAATGATATTGTGACTCAAATTTTAGCACAATATCCTCCGGCAAAACCCGAAGTCAAGGAAAAGAAAAAATAATTTAATGATCGATTCATTAAAATGAATACATTTGCAATCTAAGCAAGAAAATGAAAAACTTAATTAACATCATTATTGTCATTATTATAATTATTATTCGATAATTATGGCGAGGTGTTATATAAATAAGTTAACAATATACATTTATGAAACCTCCCACATCGGGAGGTTTTTTTATTTTAATCAAACATGCAAAATTTAGCAACAATTATCATTATCGTAATTATCATTATTCGTTTCTCATGACGAGTCAGGATTCTATTTTCTAATAAAGCCTTTCTCACTTCGAATCGAGAAAGGCTTTTTTTTTAAAACCAAAAACAAACTATTCAACTATGCAACAAGAATTTACAATAACACTTTTCAGTGAAAAACAGGAAGGATTAATCAATAAAGTAGCCCTTATTTTGACTCGAAGAAAAATAAACATAAACAGCTTCACAGTAGTTTTTTGTAAAACAGAAAATTTATATCGTTTTACGATTACGCTTATTGAAACAGAAGCAGCAGTTCAAAACATAGTATATCAAATGGAAAAAGTTATTGAAGTTTTTAAATGTTATTTACAGACTGAAGCTGAGCTTTCTACTCACCAAATTCTACTATTAAAGTTTCCGAATTCCGATGAAAAAGAAAAAGAAAAACAAGTCACATCAATTATCAATGCCGTTCCAATTATTCAGGAAACTGATTATTGCGTTTACACTAGTAAAACGAAAAAAGAAATAATCCAACAATTAACCACAAAAATAGCCGAATTAGAACCGATGAATTCCTTTTAATTCAAAATTTTAAATTCCAAATACTAAAAAAATGACTCTATTTAAAGCCGTACAACAAGCACAAAAACAACTTAAAAATGTAGTCCCTTCTACTCCACTTATTGAAAATCTAAATTTATCAGAGGAATTTGGAGCAACAGTTTTGCTAAAGCGTGAAGACCTGCAAGTCGTTCGATCCTACAAAATAAGAGGAGCTTATAACAAAATAAGTTCCTTAACGGATACCGAAAAAGAAAATGGAATTGTCTGTGCCAGCGCTGGAAATCATGCTCAAGGCGTTGCTTTTTCTTGTCATCTTTTAAAAATAATGGGCAAAATTTATATGCCAAAAACAACACCCAAGCAAAAAGTAAAACAAGTTCAATTGTTTGGAAAAAAATATGTAGAAATTGTTTTGACTGGAGATACATTTGACGATGCTTACGCAAAATCAATAACCGACGCCACACAAAACAACAAGGCGTTCATTCATCCTTTTGATGACTTAGAAGTGATAGCAGGACAAGGCACTGTTGGATTGGAAATTTTGGATACTTACAAAGAACCTATCGATTATGTATTTATTCCCATAGGTGGCGGTGGACTTGCTGCCGGGCTGTCGACCGTATTCAAACAATTAAGTCCTAATACTAAAATCATTGGAGTAGAACCTCTAGGCGCTCCTTCGATGAAAACTTCAATTGCCAATCACAAAAACACCCCGTTGGACAGCATCGATAAATTTGTAGATGGAGCCGCTGTAAAACAAGTGGGCGATCTGACTTTTGATATTTGCCAAAAAAACTTAGACGACATTATACTGGTTCCCGAAGGAAAAGTGTGCACTACTATATTGCGATTGTACAATGAGGAAGCCATGGTAGTAGAGCCTGCAGGAGCATTAACGATAGCAGCCTTAGATTTTTACAAAGAAGAAATAAAAGGAAAGACAGTTGTCTGCATTGTCAGCGGTAGCAACAATGACATCGAAAGAACTGCCGAAATCAAAGAACGCTCCTTACTTTATGAAGGATTGATGCATTATTTCATGATTCAGTTTCCGCAACGTCCCGGAGCATTGAAGGAATTTGTAAACGACATCTTGGGTCCAGATGATGACATTACTTATTTTCAGTTTGCAAAAAAGAATAGTCGTGAAGTAGGATCAGTTGTTGTTGGTTTGGAATTGAAGAATCCAAATGATATTCATGCCATCAAAACCAACATGAATGCCAAAGGATTCGAATACCAATATCTCAACGAAAGGCATGATCTATTTACCCAATTAATAGGATAACAGGATAAATTAACAGTTCTTTTTCAGTCGATTTTCTAATTATAATCTACCTTTGGGTAGACTATTTTATTCAAAAAAACAATGACAAATAAAGATATAACAAACATAGAAGACATTAAATTAATGGTAGATACCTTCTACTCGAATGTGAGAAAAGACGAACTCATTGGTTCTATTTTTGAAGAAAAAATAGGTGACCGCTGGCCAGAACATTTAGAGAAAATGTACCGCTTTTGGCAAACTATTCTACTGGAAGAACACACGTATTCCGGAAGTACTTTTCCACCTCACAAACAACTTCCTGTCGAAAAAGAACATTTTAACCGTTGGATGGAAATTTTCACCGAAACTGTGGATAATTTATTTACAGGTAAAAATGCTGATGAAGCCAAACTAAGAGGCAAATTGATGGCAGAAATGTTCCATCACAAAATTGAATATTTCAGACATGAAGCAAAGCATCCTCTTTTGTAAAAAACAGGAACAAATGATTATAAAACTACCGCAGATTCACTGATTATAAAACAATACAATCAGTGAGTCTGTGGTAATTTATTTTTTAAAACCATTGTATTACTTTTGCTACACTAACAAAACCAAGAAGAAGATCGAGAGAAATTGGAGAAATAATTTCTACTGTAAAGCTTCCTTTTAGCTTCTTAAAATTGTACTTTTGCATATAAACTACATCGATTTCGTTATGAACAAAAAAATAGAAAGCAATCCACTTTTAGAACGATTGCCTAAACATTTAAAACAGTTTATCAAAGCTCAAGATTACAGCGATTACACCCCAATTAATCAAGCAGTTTGGCGTTATGTAATGCGTAAAAACGTGAATTATCTCTCTAAGGTTGCTCACAGTTCCTATCTTGAAGGATTGAAAAAAACGGGTATTGAAGTAGACAACATTCCCAGTATGTATGGTATGAACCGCATACTTAGTGAAATTGGCTGGGCTGCTGTGGCAGTTGATGGCTTTATCCCACCAAATGCCTTTATGGAATTTCAGGCGTATAATGTTTTGGTCATTGCATCAGACATTCGTCAGCTCGAACATATTGAATACACTCCCGCACCAGATATAATTCACGAAGGTGCTGGCCACGCCCCTATCATTGCGAATCCAGAATATGCAGAATACCTGCGCCGTTTTGGAGAAATAGGTTGCAAAGCAATTTCTTCTCATAAAGATTACGAAATGTATGAAGCTATTCGGTTACTTTCTATTTTGAAAGAAGCTGAAGGTACGCCGCAGGCCGAAATTGAAGCAGCCGAAAAAGCTGTTGAAGATTTGCAAAACAATATGGGTGAATTATCTGAAATGGCTCAAATTAGAAACCTGCACTGGTGGACAGTGGAATATGGTTTAATAGGCACATTGGAAAACCCT
>DATEOV010000134.1:0-3366 GCA_035273645.1 Flavobacterium sp.
GATCATTCTCTACAAGAACATCTCCTTCAAAAATAACTCCTTCATTTACTATTTTAGCATTCTTAATTAAATATCTATTCATAGCATTTTCTTTTACAAACAATTAAATACTTTTTTTAAACGCAATAAAATAACACCAAATACTGCCTCAACTATTATCGAATTACTCATTTTTGATTGCCCCTTAGTTCTATCGGTAAAAATAATTGGCACTTCCGAAATGGCAAATTTTTTGCAATAGGTTCGGTATTTCATTTCAATTTGAAAGGCATACCCAACAAATTTAATTCTATCTAAATTAATTGCCTGCAGCACTTCTTTTTTATAACAAACAAATCCTGCTGTCGCATCATGTATTTTCATTCCCGTAATCATACGGACATAAACAGAAGCGAAGTAAGACATCAAAACACGGCTCAAAGGCCAATTTACAACATTTACTCCAGTAACATATCGAGAACCTATTGCTAAATCGGCATCGCCAAAATGACAGGCATCATATAATTTCTCTAAATCATTAGGATTATGAGAAAAATCGGCATCCATTTCAAATATAAAATCATAATTATTTTGCAATGCCCATTTAAAACCGTGAACATAAGCGGTACCTAACCCAGATTTCTGAGCTCGTTTCTCCAAAAACAACCTATTATTATATTCTTCTTGAAGCATAACAACTTTATCAGCAGTATGATCCGGAGAGTTATCATCAATAATCAGAACATGGAAAGATTTATGTTGAGAGAGCACTGCCCTAATAATGCTTTCGATGTTTTCAATTTCGTTATAGGTAGGAATTATAACAATGCAATTGTTCATATTTGGCGTAATTTCGATGCAAAAGTAACCTTTTTATGCCATTTCATTATTATAAAATTATAATAAATAATGTTATAAAAATTACTAATTTTGCTGTAATTATGACTGAGCACGTACTTCATCCAAGAATAACTGATACCGGCGATTGGGTAACTATAATTTTTATTATGGCTTTTGGCGTTATCGCTTTGACAAAATCCATTTATGAAAATCGCTTCGAAGATTTTACAAAATTGATTTTCTCTGACAAATACACCCGAATATACAGAGACAGCAGTCATTTGATGGACATGTTTTCTATTTCGTTATTCTTTATTCAGATAATTTCTTTTTCCTTTTTTATTCAAATTTTACTAAGTCAATTTGGTTACGGAACAAAAACCGACTGGATACTATTTATTCAAATTTTCACTTTTGTCGTTTATTTCATTTTCTCTAAATTCTTAATAGAAAAAATCATAGCTACTTCATTTAAGATAGAAGAAATTGCCGAACAGTTTAATCTACAAAAGATTAGCTACAGAACTTATGTAGGGCTATTACTGCTACCTATTGACATCATTTTATTCTATTATGATTCCATTTTAAAAAACATACCGTTGCTAGTACTATACAGCATCATAGTTTTAAATGTTTTTCTTTATCTGTTCTCAATAAAAAACTACAGAAAAGAAATTTTCAGCAAGTTGTTTTATTTTATTTTATATCTTTGCACTCTCGAAATAGCACCCTATTATTTTATGTATTATTGGTTTACAAAAGATAGCGTTTAGAAATTATTTAAAATATGAAAGTGAAAACAATTTTGGTATCACAACCAGAACCTAAAGTGGAAAATTCTCCATACTTTGAGCTGCAGCAAAAGCATAAAGTAAAAATTGATTTCAGGCCTTTTATTCATGTAGAAGGAGTAAGCGCAAAAGAGATTAGACTTCAAAAAATTGATCTTAATAACTATACTGCTATTATATTAACGAGTAAAAATGGCGTGGATCATTTTTTTAGAGTAGCAGAGGAAATGCGTTATAAAATCCCTGAAGGATTAAAATACTTTTGCCAGTCTGAAGCGATTGCGTTTTACCTGCAAAAATATGTGGTGTACAGAAAACGCAAAATCTATGTTGGACCAAAAGACTTTGCTGATTTATCTCCTTTAATCAAAAAATACAAGGACGAAAAATTCTTGCTTCCTGCTTCTGACCAGTTAAATGCAGATATTCCCGTTACATTAAATACTCTAAAAGTAGATTGGACTCCAGCTACTTTTTACAAAACTGTTATGAGTGACTTATCTGATTTAGCAGATGTTTACTATGACGTATTGGCTTTCTTTAGCCCTACCGGAATTAAATCTTTATATAAAAACTTTCCAGATTTTGAACAAAACAATACTCGAATAGCTGTTTTTGGCAGCACTACTCAAAAAGAAGCTCTAGATTGCGGATTACGAGTAGATATTATGGCTCCAACACCTGGAACCCCTTCGATGACAATGGCTTTGGAAAAATACATTGTTGAAGCCAATAAAACAAAATAGACACTTACAAGTCTTATATATTTAAAATTCCAAATCCCAGCTTTAACCAGTTGGAATTTGGAATTTTGTTTTTAAATCATTTTGCCTATTTTTGGTTACAAATCACTTAAACCAATTATCTTCTATAAATGAAAAAACTCAAATTTATCCTTCTCATTCTTCCTTTTTCTCTTGTTCTAATGAACTGCAACTCCACGAAAAAAGGAGCAGAATATACCAAAGCTGAGAAAAAAATAAGCTATAAAACAGATGTCGAACCTATAATTGCAAACAGCTGTACTCCTTGCCACATTCCGCCTCAAGGGAAAAAAGAACCGCTGGAAAGCTACGATCATGTAAAAACAAATATTGCCACAATATTGGAACGCGTTCAACTACCGCAGGACAATCGTAAATTTATGCCTCCAATAAACAAAAAACCTGCTTTAACTGCTGACCAACTTGCAGTTTTAATAAAATGGCAACAACAAGGAATGACTGAGTAATACTTATATAAAAAAAATCCGCTTCAATATACATTGAAGTGGATTGTATTTTAAAACAGAAACAAATGACACATAAGATTAATAGAGAATTCAAAACCGTTCTCTTTTACGTTCTTTATTTTTCAATTGCTTATGTCTCAAAGATTATAGACAAAGGCGGACCTTGTGCGCCAGGCATGGGAGACGTTTTATTTTTACTATCAATCCCAATAAGCATCATTTATTGTCTAATACTCATTTATAAAAATTATAGATATGAAAACAATCTATATCTAAAATCAATTTACATCCATTTAGCACTTTGGGCGCTTCTTTTCATTTGCATCAAGTTCAATCTGATATAAAAAATCCGCCTCAATTTTGCATTGAGACGGATAGTATTTTTAAAATCAGTTTTAAAATTACCTTCTATTCATATAAATAGAAACGTAATACAATAAAGTAGCAATCGAACCCAAAGCAGCAACTACATATGTTCTAGCCGCCCATTTCAAAGAATCTTTTGCTCCTGCATGTTCTTCTCGG
>DATEOV010000135.1:0-3426 GCA_035273645.1 Flavobacterium sp.
TAGGAATCCAATCTTTCTTCGAAGACGATTTGGTGATGATGAATCGTGCTCATAATTCGGCGGAAGCCAAAAAATGTTTGGAGGAAGCTACACAATATTTTGATAACATTTCACTGGATTTGATTTACGGAATTCCGGGAATGAGCAACGAAAAATGGAAACAAAATATTGAAACGGCTTTGTCATTTGGGATACCGCATATTTCCAGTTATGCATTGACTGTCGAGCCAAAAACGGCTTTGAACAAACTCATCCAAACCGGAAAAATAGCCAAGCCTAATGACGAATCGGCTCAGGAACATTTTGCAATTTTGGTGGAAACGCTAGATGCAAATGATTTTGTTCATTATGAATTGTCCAATTTTGGGAAAGCTAATTATTTTTCAAAAAACAATTCGGCTTATTGGTTGGGGAAAAAATACATAGGAATTGGTCCGTCTGCACATAGTTATGACGGCGTTTCCCGAAGCTGGAATGTTTCGAATAATTCACTCTATTTAAAATCCATTCAGGAAGACAAATTGCCTAATGAAATTGAAATATTGTCTGTTGTCGATCGTTATAATGAATATATTATGACAGGTTTGAGGACGATTTGGGGCGTTTCTTTGAATCGAATTGAAACTGAATTCGGAAGCGAATATCTAGATTATTTGCATAAACAAGCTCAGAAATTTATAAGCGATGATTTGCTTTTTATTGATAATGGTATTTTGAAACCAACACCAAAAGGAAAATTTTTGACGGATGGAATTGCATCAGATTTATTTTATATAAATTAGGAGGTTTAACCACAAAGAGTGCAAAGTCTTAATTGTCAAATAAAGAATGAAAATGGCAGAATACCAACTTGCAGAAATCAATATTGCTAGAATTAAGGGCGTTAATATTGACGATCCTATTATGAAAGAATTTGTCGATAATCTAGACAAAGTCAATGAAATTGCTGAAAACAGTGATGGATTTGTATGGCGATTAAAAGATGAAGACAATAATGCTACAAATTTTAATCCTTACAATGATGAACAAATCATCGTGAATTTTTCAATATGGGAAAGTATTGAAACCTTGGAACATTATATGTATAAAACCTTTCATTCGGAGTTTTTAAAACGCAGAAAGGAATGGTTTCAAACTTTTGGACAAGTTGCTACAGCAATGTGGTGGGTTAAAAAAGGCGAAATTCCAGATGTTACCGAAGCAATGGAAAAATTAGATTATTTGCAAAAAAATGGCGCTTCGGAAATAGTTTTTAACTTTAAACAAAAATATCCTAAACCGCTTTACTAGTTTTATGAAGACTACTATTGAACATAATAACCAAATTATTGAAGTTGATTTGTCAAAACCCATTGATATTTCGATTCCATTAACCAATACAGATGAGAATCCGATTGCTTGGTATATCGAAAAACCGGTGATAGAACCTGTTGTTTTTGGCGATTGGATAGGCAAAGTTTCGGAAGGAAAGTCATCAACCAACTTCAATAATATTTTCTTCAATCCACACGGACACGGGACACATACAGAATGTCTAGGACATATTACAAGAGAGTTTTACAGCATTAATCAATCGTTGAAACAGTTTTTCTTTTTGGCCGAATTGGTTTCTGTTGTGCCGGAAATAGAAGGTGATGATTTGGTAATAACCAGAAATCAGATTAAAAAGGCGTTGGGCAATAAAATTCCCGAAGCCATAATTATCCGAACATTGCCCAATTTCAAAATAAAAAAATCACTGAAATATTCGAATACTAATCCGCCTTATATGACAGAAGACGCGGCGCTTTTCATTCGTGAAAGCGGTATCAAGCATTTATTGATTGATTTGCCAAGCGTGGACAAAGAACACGATGAGGGAAAATTATTGGCTCATAAAGCGTTTTGGAATGTGAAAAATGTCGATGATTTAAATGCTAGTGCGAGATTGGACTGTACGATTACCGAAATGATTTTTGTTACCGATGAAGTGGAAGACGGAAGTTATTTGTTGAATCTGCAAATTGCTTCTTTCGAAAATGACGCAAGCCCGAGCAAGCCAATTTTATATAAGCCTATAAATATTGAAGAGTAAACCGAATTCTAAAATAAACAAGCATGATTGCCGTTTCTACTGATAAACAAAAACTGAATGTTCCTTTTATCCAACATTTTTTGAAGGATATTTATTGGACTGCGGGAAGAACCATTGAAGATGTCCAAAGAACCATAGACAGCTCGGTTTGTTTTGGAATTTATTTGGATGATGTTCAAATTGGTTTTGGCAGAGTCATTACCGATTATGTAGTTTTTGCTTATATGATGGATGTTTTTGTAGCCGAAGAGCACAGAGGAAAAGGATATTCATCTATTCTGATTTCGGCGATGATGGAAGAACCATTGTTGAAAGAAGTAAAAATATGGAGATTGGCGACTAGGGATGCTCATTTTTTGTATGAGAAATTTGGTTTCAAAGAGTTGGCATTTCCCGAACGAATGATGGAAAAAATAGTATCATGAATCTAGAAACGTATTACGAATATTGTCTTTCCAAAAAAGGAGTTACTGAACATTTTCCATTTGACGAAGATACTTTGGTCTTTAAAGTGGGCGGAAAAATGTTTGCTTTATCTTCTTTATTGCAATGGGAAAAAGGAGCTCCCTCCTTAAATCTCAAATGTGACCCCGAACGAGCACAGGAGTTGCGTGCTGAATACGACGCCATCCAGCCTGGGTTTCACATGAGCAAAATACATTGGAACACGATTACAGTAAATCAAGATGTTCATGATGCCTTACTGAAAGAATTAATAAATCATTCGTATGACTTGGTTTTTAAAAGTTTAACTAAGAAAATTCAAATGGAAATTATCGACCCGAGGTAAATTATTTACCGAACAGACGAAGCAAATAGAAAAATAGACATTACTTTTGTGCAACAATTAAAAAACGTAGCAACTCAGTTACTTAGTAACTCAGCAACTTTATAAAAAAATGAAAGATCAAATTAAAAAGTTTTTAAACGAGGAACAAGATCCAAAAGCGATTGAGAAAGTCACCTCAAAATTGCAGGATATTTTAATGAAAAATGAAGAGGTAGGTTATATTGCTGTGCAAAAAAAACCGGCATTGACTGTGCTTCCAGATAGTATTGTTATGACCAATAAAAGAATCATCATTTGTCAGCCTAAGAATTTAGGTTTGTCTATGAATTTTATTGATTACACTTGGGATGAGATTGAGGGAACTTTTGTAAAAGAGAACATTCTTGGATCTGAATTTTCTTTTTCTACCAAAACAGAGATGCAGGTTTCAATTGATTATATTCCGAAGATTCAGGCGCGTAAAATATTTACGTATGCCAAAGAACAATTGGATATTTTGAAAAATAGCGCTAATCCGGTTTCTCCAATTACAGAAGAAATAGCTCCGACATTAATTCATGAA
>DATEOV010000136.1:0-4889 GCA_035273645.1 Flavobacterium sp.
ACCAGAATAATTGGCAACTATCACATTTTTATCATCGTTGATGACATAACAAGGATCAGCTCCCTTGGAACTTACTGTATTTATTGAACTAGGTTTCCCGCTTACTGCATCAAATGCAAAAGAACTTACGGTACTTGCTCCTCCATTTTCATTTACGGCATAAATAAATTTTTCATCCTTTGAAAGTGATAAATAACTAGGATTAACAATACTGTCTGATGATTTTTTTAATCTTATTTGAGCATTATTTGTATCAAATTCATACACATAAATACCTCTGCTATAACATGGATTGGTATAGGTACCTACTAGAAGATTGACTTTGTTTTTTTGAGCCAACATTGGGGCTAGAGAAAAAATTAATAAAAGTAATAGGTAGACTTTTTTCATATTTATAATTTTCAGAATAGCTAAAATACTTATTTTCTTTCAGAAATAACCTATTTGCTTCCTATTTTGAAAAATAATAACAACATCATGAGAAACTGTCAACAAATTTGTATTTTTGACTCACAAAATCTTACGAACTTCATTGTCATAAAATCCTGTGAAGCAAACAAAAACTTAGAATGCATTTTAAACAACCCGAAATTCTATACTTTCTATTCCTGTTGATTGTTCCAATTTTGGTGCATTTATTTCAATTAAGACGTTTCAAAAAAGAATACTTTACCAATGTTCGATTCCTAAAAGCACTTTCGATACAAACCCGAAAAAGTTCTAAAATCAAAAAATGGTTACTTCTAGCCTGCAGAATGCTTTTATTGACCAGTATTATTCTTGCCTTTGCCCAACCTTTTTTTGAATCCAAAGACAGCAAAAATGCTACTAATGAAATGTATATAGTCTTGGACAATTCCTTTAGTATGCAAGCCAAAGGAAAAAAAGGGGAACTTTTAAAACGTGCCATTCAGGAACTTTTGGAAGAAACTCCTGAAAACGCCAATTTTTCTTTGCTGACCAACAATGATAATTACTGGAATACAGATATCAAAACTATTCGAAGCGAATTACAGAACTTGAAATACAGTGCAACTCCTTTTCAATTGGATAATATTATTGCCAAAATAAAAGCACATAAATCGGCTTTCAAGAAAGACATTGTCGTCATAACCGATGCGGTAGGGCTAACTCAAAATCAATTAAAAAACATTGACACTGATAATGTTCCCTATTTTATTATTCCAAAAGCAGAGCAAAAAAATAATGTGGCTATTGACAGTGTTTTTATTCGCCAAACGCTTGATGATTTTTACGAATTAAGTATAAACACCACAAATTACAGTACCGATTTCAAACCTGTTCCTGTGGCTTTGTACAATCAAAACAAACTGATTGCCAAAACCATCATTAATTTTAAAAACAAAAAGGAAACTATAAATTTCACTATTCCAAAACAGTCTTTTCATGGTTATGTTTCTATAGAGGACAATGATCTAGCCTACGACAATAAATTATTTTTTAGTATTTCAAAAATCAAAAAGACAAACATCATCAGTATTGGAGTACCCGAAAAAAACAATTTCCTAGCCCGAATTTATACCGATGATGAATTCAATTATAGTTCTTTTACGTTAAGCACTTTGGATTACAACAGTATCGACAAACAAGATGCCATCGTTTTGAATGAACTGGACGAAATCCCACAAGCCTTGCAAACTACTTTAAAAGCGTTTGTGAACAAAGGTGGAAATCTGATTGTAATTCCATCGGAAACGGCTTCAATACCCAATTTAAATGCTTTATTGAATCAGTTTGGCGCCACTCAATTCCAATCATTAGAATCAAATGAAAAACTGATTACCAAAATCAACTTCAGTCATCCATTGTTTGCTGGCGTTTTTGAAAACAAAACCAATAATTTTCAATATCCAAAAACGAAAAAAGAGTTTACTATTTCCAGCACAAGTTCTGCAGTTTTAAATTTTGAGGATCAATCGCCTTTTTTAATAGGACTGCGAAATGCTGTTTCATCAGTTTATGTTTTTTCGGCCCCGATAAATGCTTCAAATTCTAATTTTCAACAGTCGCCTTTAATTGTTCCTGTCTTTTACAAAATGGCTTTAAGTAAACTAAATAATGGTATTAACGCTAACACTATAGGCAAGAATGACTCGTATATTGTTTCTGTTCTTTTATCCAAAGATGAAATTCTGACCGTAAAAAATTCAGAAGAACAATTTATCCCGGTGCAACAACTTCTGAATAATAAAGTACAATTATTCTTTAATGATTACCCTGAAAAAGCAGGTAATTACACGATATATGATTCCAAAAAACCAATAGAAAACATCAGCTTTAATTACCCAAGAAGCGAAAGCAATCTGGATCAAGTCAACGAAAGCATATTATCCGATTATAAAACAAGTGATTCCATTTCAACCATTTTTGATACGCTACAAACCAACCGAAGCGACAATCAAATTTGGAAATGGTTTATTATCTTTGCACTACTCTTCCTAGCATTGGAAATGGCAATTATCAAATTTGTGAAATAACAATCCGGTTTCTAAAAATTATAAAAAATAACATGAAAATAATCATCCGAGAAGCAAAAATTATCGATTCGAAAAGTCCTTTTCATAATCAGACTGTAGATCTTTTAATTGTAGATGGTTTTATAAAAAAAATAGGAACGGCACTTCCAAATACCGATAATTCCGAAGAACTAAAGCTAGACAATCTTCACCTTTCGCAAGGATGGTTTGATAGCAGTGTTTCCTTGGGTGAACCAGGTTTTGAAGATAGAGAAACTATCGCAAACGGACTGGATGTTGCAGCCAAAAGCGGTTTTACTGCTATCGCTTTACAACCAAACTCCTTCCCTGTTATTGATAATCAAGCTCAAGTAAATTTCGTAAAAAACAAAGCCAATGGTTTCGCCACACAACTCTTTCCAATTGGAGCTTTAACCAAAGAAAGTGAAGGCAAAGACATGGCCGAATTATATGATATGAAAAATTCGGGTGCGGTTGCTTTTGGAGATTATACCAAAAGTTTGGACAATGCCAATTTGCTAAAAATTGCTTTGCAATACGTACAAGATTTTGATGGATTGGTTATCGCTTTTGCACAGGACGCCAAAATAAAAGGGAACGGCGTTGCCAATGAAGGTGTTGTTTCTACTCGATTAGGACTAAAAGGCATTCCAGACTTGGCTGAAGAATTACAAATCGCCAGAAACTTATTTTTATTGGAATACACAGGTGGAAAAATGCATATTCCAACGATTTCTTCAGCAAAATCAGTACAATTAATTAAAGACGCTAAAGCAAAAGGACTAAACGTCACTTGTAGTGTAGCCGTTCATCATTTGGTATTGACTGATGAAAAACTAGAAGGTTTTGATACCCGATATAAAGTGACTCCACCACTAAAAACAGAAAGCGACAGAGAAGCATTGATTAATGGAATTCTGGACGGAACCATCGATATAATTACATCCGATCACAA
This sequence comes from Flavobacterium sp., assembly GCA_035273645.1. GTDB lineage: Bacteria > Bacteroidota > Bacteroidia > Flavobacteriales > Flavobacteriaceae > Flavobacterium. The sequence goes on from DATEOV010000136.1 coordinate 3,454, forward strand.
TCCAATTGATATTGAACACAAAAAAATGGAGTTTGATATGGCCAAAAATGGAACTATTGGTTTAGAAAGTGCTTTTGGAGCTTTGTTGACTGTACTTTCATTAGAAACTATTATCGAAAAATTCACAACTGGAAAAGCGATTTTTAGCATTCCAAATCATAGCATCAGCGAAGGCGAAATAGCCAATATTACTTTATTCAACCCAGAAGGCATAAGCATATTCACAAAAGAAAACATACTTTCAAAATCCAAGAATTCAGCATTTCTAGGAACATCTCTAAAAGGAAAGGCATACGGAATTCTGAACCAAGGAAAATTAATCTTAGGATAACCAAATAGCATGAACAACAATATTGAAGCTGGAAAAATAGCAGCCATTACAAGTTATATTTTAGGAATTGGCGTATTCATAGCCATGTCAATGAATAGCGGTGAAGACAAAAATGAATTTGCTTCCTTCCATATTCGTCAAGGACTGGGGCTTACACTTACTTTTATTTCTTTGGGATTAATTATTAGCAATTTTGATAGTCTGATGATTTCTGCTCCTATGTGGATTTTCGTTTCTGTTTTGTGGACTTATGGTATTTTTAGTGCCATAAAAGGCGAAACAAAACCAGTTCCCTTGCTTGGAGAGTTCTTTCAGAAATGGCTTAAAAGTATATCATGAATTTTCATTTCTAAACGTATCATCATTGTCAAAGTTTAAAACTTTGACAAAGTTTTATAACACAAACTGATTACTAAAAAACTGAATACTAAAAAATGAATTTATCCCTAGAATATAAAATAAGAGAACCAAAAGTGATTCTCGACAAAAACCCATTATTACTATTGCTTCACGGATATGGCAGCAACGAAGCTGATTTATTTTCGTTTGCAAGTGAATTACAAAACGAATATTATATTATCTCAGCTCGAGCACCTTATGATCTTCAATATGGAAGTTATGCTTGGTATGCCATTAATTTCGATGCCGACCAAAACAAATTCTCCGATAACGATCAAGCTCGAATTTCTAGAGATGTAATTGCGGGATTTATTGACGAATTGGTTGCCAATTACCCTATTGATGCCAATGATGTTAATCTAATTGGTTTCAGTCAAGGGTCAATTTTGAGCTATGCAGTGGCACTTTCATATCCAGAAAAAGTGAATAAAGTAGTCGCAATGAGTGGTTATGTCAATTTAGAAATCGTAGCCGAAGATTACTTAAAAAACAACCTAAGCAAACTAAAAATATTTGCTTCCCACGGAACAGTAGATCAGGTAATTCCTGTGGATTGGGCTAGAAAAACACCAGCAATTTTAGAAAAATTAGATGTTGCTGTAACCTATAAAGAATATCCTGTAGGTCACGGAGTTGCCCCGCAAAACTTTTTTGATTTCAAGAATTGGCTTGTAGAAAATTAGAAATCAGAGGTCAGTTTTTTAGT
>DATEOV010000137.1:0-7920 GCA_035273645.1 Flavobacterium sp.
TCCAGATGGTACAGGAATTATGCAAAATGAAGACCTTGTCAAAGAAAATATCATTTGGGGGATTGAATGTTCCGAATCTGGAGTTCCAATTTTTAAAGAAGGATTCAACAGTGCTTCTTATTCCCTTTGGTACAAAAAAAGTGATACAGCCAAATCCAAATCAGATGATGAAAACGAGTGGATTTTACAGTCATTTTCGATTCATTACGACAAAAAGAAAATGTTCATTTCTGGCGAGAGAGTTAAAGAATATATTGAATAAAATTATAAAGAGTCAAAAATCGTAAATACTTGTATATCCTTTATTTCACAAGTTATTTTACTCCAAAACTAATTCAAAAAAACACTTTTTATCGTACAATTCATTTAATTTATCCAATTTTAAGAAATCGATTTCGTTGATTACCAATAATGTAATTATATTAATCGTAATTAATCAATGGAAAATAAAAATTATTATTAATTTTTATTTAATTTGCGAAAAAATTTAACAATCATACAATGAGAACGATTACCCGTCTTTTTGATTTCCCTTACTATCAGCTAGAAAATTACAACAAATTAGATGCTTTGGTTACGAAGCAAGATGGTGTTTGGGTGAAAACCTCAACTCAGGAATATCTTGATAAAGCCAATGCAATTTCTAGGGCATTACTAAGAATGGGCATCCAAAAAGATGACAAAATCGCTATCATTTCAAGCAATAACAGAACGGAATGGCATATCATGGATATTGGTATTTTACAGACCGGTGCCCAAAACGTTCCTATTTATCCGACTATTGCTCAAGAGGATTATGAATATATTCTAAATCATTCTGAGGCCATGTATGTATTTGTTTCGGATATAGAAGTATACAATAAAGTAAGCAATATAAAAGCGAATGTACCTTCCTTAAAAGAGGTTTTTTCATTCAATGAAATTGGTGGCTGCAGAAACTGGGCTGAATTATTAAATCTAGGGGCAGACAAAAGTAATCAAGACGTTGTAGAAGACAGAAAGAACAATGTAAAATCAGACGATTTAGCAACTATAATTTATACATCGGGAACAACAGGACGACCAAAAGGAGTTATGTTATCTCATAGAAATATTGTTTCAAATGTACTTAACAGTGCGTCCAGAATTCCTTTTGAAGCAGGCAAAAGTGTGGCATTGAGCTTCCTTCCTATCTGCCATATTTTCGAAAGAATGATTTTATATCTGTACCAATATTATGGAGTTTCAGTATATTTTGGAGAATCTATAGACAAAATCAGTAGTAATTTAAAAGAAGTAAGACCAACTGTAATCACTGCAGTACCAAGACTTTTGGAAAAAGTATACGATAGCATTCTTGCAAAAGGAACTGAATTGAAAGGAATTAAAAAAATGCTTTTCTTTTGGGCTATCGATTTAGGACTTCGTTACGAACCTTATGGAGCGAATGGTTTTTGGTATGAATTCCAATTAAAAATTGCTCGCAAACTAATTTTCAGCAAATGGAAAGAAGGTTTGGGAGGTAACTTAGATTTAATGGTTTCCGGAAGTGCCGCTTTACAAAAAAGATTGTCACGCGTATTTGCAGCTGCTGAAATTCCAGTTATGGAAGGTTATGGATTAACCGAAACATCTCCTGTAATTACTGTAAATGATATGAGAAACAGAGGTTTCAAAGTTGGAACTGTTGGAAAAGCAATTGACAATGTAGAAGTGAAAATTGCCAAAGACGGTGAAATTCTTTGCAAAGGTCCAAATGTTATGATGGGTTATTACAAAGATCCTGTAAAAACAGCCGAAACTATCATTGATGGATATTTCCATACTGGAGATATTGGTAATGTTGATCAAAACGGATTTTTGACAATTACTGACCGCAAGAAAGAAATGTTTAAAACTTCGGGAGGTAAATACATTGCTCCTCAAATTATCGAAAACACCATGAAACAATCTCGTTTTATCGAGCAGATTATGGTTATCGGTGATGGAGAAAAAATGCCTGGAGCACTGATACAGCCAAATTTTGAATTTGTTAAAGAATGGGCAAAATTACATCATATTGAAATAGGTGAAACAAACCAAGAAATAATTTCCAATCCAAAAGTGATCGACCGTATTAAAGAAGAAGTTGACCATATCAATCCAAAATTTGGAAATTGGGAACAAGTAAAACGTTTCGAATTAACACCAGATGTTTGGTCAATTGGCGGAGGACACCTTACTCCCACCCTAAAATTGAAAAGAAAAATAATATTGGAAATATACAAAGACCTTTATGCAAAAATATACGGTCATCCGCTGTAATTTTTTTATAATTTAAAACCTCAAAGTCCTGATAGTTACTATCGGGACTTTTTGTATTTAAAAACTTCTTATCTTCACTAATAATTTGAAATAATGTAAAATTAGTCTCTCGCAAAGACGCAAAGACGCAAAGAAAACGGTTCTAAACTTTGCGGCTTTGCGGCTTTGCGAGAAAAAAATCAACAAGCAATAGTAAGTCATTAAAAACAAATAATAACAATCATGAAATTCAAAATCTACACAATGTTTTTCATCAGCCTCTTTTTGATTGTAGGTTGCAAAGAAAAACCCGAAGACACCGTTAAAGCCAATTACCTTGATTTTTCCAAAAGGGATGACCAATTTACGGGCGGGATCAAAATGATTCCTATCACCACACCCAAAGGCACTTTCAAAGTTTGGACAAAAACAGTGGGGAACAATCCAACCATCAAAGTGTTATTACTTCACGGAGGTCCCGGCCTCACTCATGAACTGTATGAGTCATTTGACGGCTATTTCCCGAACGAAAGTATTGAATACATCTACTATGACCAATTGGGTTCCTATTACAGCGATCAGCCCAACGACAATAGTCTGTGGACAAATGAACGTTTTGTTGAAGAAGTCGAGCAGGTTCGAAAAGCACTGGGTTGTGATAATACCAATTTTTATGTTTTGGGACAATCCTGGGGTGGAATCCTAGCGATGGAATACGCTTTAAAATACCAAAAGAATCTCAAAGGACTGATTATATCCAATATGATGGCTAGTGCGCCCGCTTACAACAAATACGCAGATGAAGTTCTTGGACCAAAACTGCCAAAAGCTGTTTTTGATCAAATAAAAACATTCGAAAAAAACAAGGATTATACCAACCCAAAATACACCGAATTGCTTTTTAAATATTATTATACCGAACATATTTTAAGAATGCCTATTGATAAATGGCCAGAATCCATCAATAGATGTTTCAAGCACATCAACCCAAACGTGTATGTGTACATGCAAGGCCCGAGTGAATTTGGAATTACAGGAGATGCCACTTTAAAAGATTGGGATGTTACTGCCCAACTTAAAACGATTACAGTTCCTACTCTAGTTATTGGCGCCAAACACGACACGATGGATCCCAAACACATGGAATGGATGTCCCACGAAGTGCAAAACGGTCGCTTTTTATATTGTCCCAACGGAAGCCACCTTTCACAATACGATGACCAGAAAAACTATTTCAAAGGGGTGATTCAGTTTTTGAGAGATGTGGATAGCGGCGATTTTAAAAAAGGGTAAAAGAGAATAAAAGCATCATAAACCAAAAACCACGAATAGACTACTACTCGTGGTTTTCTTTATTTAACAAAAATCTCTTTCAACTGACCGATAATGTTTCCTCCTCCAGAAATGGTAATCTCACCAATTTTATCAGCGATTTTTTCAACATATTCCATTTCTTTCAATTTCCACAACATTTCGTTTTCTTCCATCAATTTGGCGGTATTCAACAAACTTCTAGTTGAAGCCGTTTCTTCACGTCTCATAATGCTGTTGGCTTGGGCTTTTTTCTCAGCTACCAAAACCTGATTCATAATTTCCTTCATATCGCCTGGCAAAATCACATCACGAATGCCTGCATCAGAAACTGACAAACCTAAATTATTAATTTTGGCGGTTACCTCATCCAAAATGGCCGAAGCTATTGTGTCTTTCTTACTCAACAATTCATCCAAAGTCAAACTTCCGACAAAAGCTCTCAATGCCAATTGCATCAAAACATACAATTGTTTTTCAAAATCTTTATTATCAACCAAGGCTTTCATAACATCAATAACTTGGTATCTCACAAAGAAATTGATTCTTAATCCCGCTTTGTCTTTCGTTAACAATTCCTGACCGGAAATCTCCACTTGCTGTTGTCTGACGTCAGCAGTTTTGACTTCAATCGTAATGGAGTTGCTCCAAAAGTAGTGCGTTCCTGCTTTTAATTCTTTCACGAAAGTGCCATTTACAAACAACAAGGCTTTGTCGTTGCTGGCAACAATAAATTTTCTGATGAATACTCTCAATTGTGTATTCTCCAATAAATTCACGGCAATATTCTCTGTGATTTCAATTTTGGATACATCTACTTTGGTAAATTCATTATTTACAATTCCTTTCCAGAAAGCGTATCTACCCGCAGTCAAAACTCCTTTAAAATTTCCGTTTACAAATTGCAATACAATTTCAGTATCGGCAACTTCTACAATTTCCAACATAGAAGCCAATACTTCATTTTGCGATAAAATACTCAACTCAAATGGCGCTTGAAATTGCACACTCATATCGTAAATCATTACATTTTTGTTTCCAAAAATCCAATATAAACCTTCTTCCAATACGTTAACTAATTTCCTATTTTCGAATACCAAACCTATTTGGTACGCTTCGATATTAATTCTTTTTATCATTATCTATTTGTTTTGTTTTTTTGTTTAAAATTTAAGGTTTCAAGTTGTCAACCGACAATACTCTTTGTTCTCTATTTATTCTCTTTACTTTACTCTATTCTAAAATAAAAAAACCTCATTGCCTCTCTCCTCCGAGAAAAACGGACGAAAAGTTTATAATTTGTTTACACGTCTTGTTTCACGGTTCTATTTTGAAAAAGCGGTTCTAAAAACGCTATAACAATCAAACCCAAAAGAAGAAGCGTATTTCAAAATACATTTCTATTCGCACTGGCATTATCGTGAGTGTGAAATTTTGGATTTTGAAAATCCTAGTTTCACTGACAAAGGCAAATCAGTTTTTTCCTGGTCATCTTTTAAAGAGTGATGTTCTCTAGCGACAAGCCACCGTCAAATCGAACCTAAATCGACTGCAGGATTCGAACCTGCGATTTTCCATTGTTCTACCGGATTGAACTATTCCGATTTCTCGGAAGCGGGATTCGAACCCGCAACACATAGAGTGAGAAAGTTTTTTGGAAAACCATCAAAACCTCCAAATCAAGTTGCATAGAAAAACATGATCCGCTTTTGCGAAAAGTTCCCTACAATGGTGCTATACAGAAACACGCAACAGGACTTGTTTGATATTGTAAATCAAAGTCTCCTTTGATACTTTTCAGTCTATAAAAGAACTTGTTTTATTTCTTGAGTAAATATTCAAATGGGAGTACGCAATTATTCTGCGCAGTTATAAAATTATTTTTAACGTAAGTAATAAGAAGAACAAAACTCCCTGAATTAGAATATTTTATGAATTTTAATAGTTTATAAATCAATTGCAATGATGTTTACATAGTTAATTGTTATATATCAGATTACACATAACAAGTATTAAAAACTGTTAGAAATATTAATCTTCTCTACTCCCATCATCAGCCATACGCACCATTTTCGGGGTAAATTTTGCAACCACATCAACTAATTCTTGTTGGGCTTCCATTACTTGATTAATGTCTTTATAGGCCATTGGTGCTTCGTCTAAACCTGCTCCAATAAGGGTTACGCCGTGGTCTTTCAAAATAGTTTGCATTTCACTTTGGGTAATAGTTTTTATGGCTTGAGTTCGGCTCATTTGTCTTCCCGCTCCGTGTGAAGCCGAGTTAATGGCATTCTCCTCCCCTTTTCCTCTTACCAAAAATCCTGGTGCCGTCATACTTCCCGGAATGATTCCCATAACTCCTTTTCCTGCCGGTGTTGCTCCCTTTCTGTGAACAATCACTTCTTCGCCATTCCAAATTTCTTTCCAAGCAAAGTTGTGGTGGTTTTCTACTTTGGCCAAAACCGTTGCTCCTAAAGCTTTCTGCATTTTGACATGAATAATTTCATGACAGGCCGAAGCATAATCTCCCGCCAAATTCATCGCAATCCAATATTCTTGTCCCAATTGGGAATTCATATCCAAATAGGCCAAGTTTCTAGTAACATCTGGTAATTTGCAGGTGTCTTTGGCCATTTTGGTATAATGTCCCGCGATAGTTGCTCCCATACCTCTGGAACCGGAATGCGTCAGCAAAGCCACATACTTTCCTTTTGGAATGTTCAATACCGTATCGTCTTTGGCAAATTCCATAATTCCAAATTCAACAAAGTGATTTCCGCCACCAGACGAACCTAACTGAGACCATGCTTTGTCTTTTAAATTCTTTACAAAAGAGGTATTGTTAAAGCTTTCGTTTTCCAAAACCGCATGATCTGATTTGTATTGTCCATGAAAACCATGTCCTGCTCCAAACTTGGTATGAGCAACCAATTCTCTTTTGAACTTGGCTTCGTTCTCATAATAAAAACCTTCTGGAATATCATAGACAGACAACGCCATTCTGCATCCAATATCAACACCCACTCCATACGGAATAATTGAATTTTTGGTAGCCAAAACACCTCCAATAGGCAATCCGTAGCCTTGATGCGCATCGGGCATTAAAGCGCCGGCAACAGTTACAGGCAACTGCATGGCAACTTCCATTTGCTTTCTTGCGCCTTCCTCAATATGCTCTAATCCATAAGCGGAATAGGAATTTGGGTTTTGGTTCAAAGCGATGAAATCTTCAGGTTTTTCATTGGCTTTTTCAATTAAAGCTATGGCTAATAAACTGAAAATTTTATCGTCTATATATTTTTCTGGAGTTTCCAGTACGTTTTTAAAATGTGCTACCATTTCATCTCGTTTGAATCCGTTCCTCTTTCTGTTTATTTTTAATGCGATTCCGACGATTTCACCTTGAGGGAATCCTAATCCCATTAAATCATTTCCGTTGATTTGTGTTTCCATTGTATTTCTTTTTTGATAGCACAAAGATTTCATGTTCCTGCGCAATTATTCTGCGTAGTAAAAATATTTATTTACTTTTGGTCAATAGTATAACAAATTTAGAGATTATGTCACAAAACAAGAATGCCTTAATTCGCTATAAAACCATTGACAAATGTCTACAAAATCAATACCGCCAATGGTCTCTCGAAGACTTAATAGAAGCTTGTTCAGAGTCTTTGTTTGAATATGAAGGCCGGGAGAACTCGGTTAGCAAACGCACTATTCAGATGGATATTCAGCTGATGCGGTCGGAGAAATTGGGATATAATGCACCCATTGTGGTCTATGACAAGAAGTTTTACAAATACGAAGACGATGAGTTTACGATTACCGATATTCCGCTTACGGAAACCGATATGAATGTTTTGACTGAGACGGTTTCGATGCTAAAACAATTTAAGGATTTCTCGCTATTTAATGACGTTTCGGATATTTTGCAACGATTGGAAGATAAAATCTATGCCGAAAAGTCCCATACGCAGCCAGTGATTCATTTGGATAAAAATGAGAATTTGAAAGGACTGCATTTTTTGGAAGAAATCTATCAGGCAATTATCAAAAAAATTGTTTTGGTGATTACCTACAAATCATTCACATCACGCGAAGAAAAGGTTTTCAACTTTCATCCTTTTATTCTGAAAGAATTCAATAATCGCTGGTTTCTGGTGGGAAAAAGAAAAGAAAGCCAGCCAATCACTAATCTAGCTCTCGACAGAATCATTTCTATCGACTATAACTTGAATTTACCTTATTTGGAACAAAACTTCAACCCCGAAGCTTTTTATAAAAATGTGGTTGGTGTTACTGTAAACACGGGTTTGCAGCCGAGACGCATTGAACTATGGATTGACG
>DATEOV010000138.1:0-5679 GCA_035273645.1 Flavobacterium sp.
AACCAAATCTTTCAATTTTTAAATTATTAAATCTTTAAATAATAAAAGAAAAATGAACTTATTTGACGTTTACCCATTATACAACATCACTCCTGTAAAAGCAATAGATTGCACAATTACAGACGAAAATGGTGTGGAATATTTAGATTTATATAGTGGCCACGGAGTAATCTCTATCGGGCACACACAACCTGATTATGTAGCCAAATTGAAAAATCAATTGGATAACCTCGGGTTTTATTCGAATGCTATTCAAAATCCATTGCAAGTGGAATTGGCAGAGAAATTAGGCAAACTTTCAGGATGCGAGGAATACAGCTTATTCTTATGCAGTTCTGGAGCTGAAGCCAATGAAAATGCTTTGAAACTAGCTTCTTTCCACAACGGAAAATCAAGAGTGATTGCTTTTGACAATTCTTTCCACGGAAGAACTTCTGCTGCAGTTGCGGTTACTGACAACAAAAAAATTGTAGCTCCAATTAATGCACAACAAGTGGTTACTTTCCTGCCTTTGAACAACCTTGATTTGGTGGAAGCCGAATTGAAAAAAGGTGATGTTTGCTCTGTTATCATTGAAGGAATTCAAGGTGTTGGCGGATTGGACGAAGGAACAACCGAATTTTTCCAAGGTTTAGAGAAACTTTGCAGTCAATACGAAGCGGTTTTTATTTTGGACGAAGTACAATCAGGTTATGGAAGAAGCGGGAAGTTTTTCGCCTTTCAACACCACGATATCAAACCAGATATTATTACGCTTGCCAAAGGAATGGGGAACGGTTTCCCGATTGGTGGAATATTGATTGCACCAAAATTCACCGCTAGTCACGGATTATTGGGAACTACCTTCGGAGGAAGTCATCTTTCTTGTGCTGCTGGAATTGCAGTTTTGGAAGTAATCGAAAATCAAAAACTGATAGACAACGTAAATGACGTTTACGCATATTTCCTTGAAGCTATCAAACAAGTTCCTGAAGTTGTTAAAGTAAAAGGAAAAGGATTAATGTTGGGAGTAGAATTTGATTTTGAAGTAGGACCATTACGCAAAAAACTGATTGTCGAAAAACTGATTTTCACAGGAAGTGCCAACAATAAAAATCTATTGAGAATCCTTCCTCCTTTAACAGTCAAAAAAGAAGCTATTGACTCATTCATAATCGCTTTGAAAGAAAGCTTGGCTGAATTGAAAGCATAGTTTTTCAATAAACCTTTGTCAAAGTTTTGAACTTTGACAAGGTCACCAAACAAATTAAGCAAAAGTTTATTCTTTTTTTTAAAAGTATAAACGCTAACCAATAACCAAAAACCAATGAATCATTTATTATCCATAGAAAAAAGAAACGCAGTTCTGAATCGAATGGCTGTGCTTTTAGAACAAGAAAGAGCCAACATTAAAGCGATTAACCAACAGGATATGAGCAATTATTCTGGAGAAGATTTGGCTATGGAAAAACGTTTATTGGTTGATGATGCCAAAATTGACGGAATGATCTTGTCTATGCAACAATTGGCTAGCCAAGAAGATCCTGTCGGGCAAATCCGTTTTGATTTTACTCACGAAAACGGAATGAAAGTAACCAATAAAACAGCTGCCTTTGGTACAATTATGATTATTTACGAATCCCGACCTGATGTAACTGTAGAAGCGGGAGGAATTGCATTCAAATCCGGAAATAAAATCTTATTGAAAGGCGGGAAAGAATCTTTGTTATCCAATTTAAAAATTGTTTCGCTTTGGCATCAAGCCTTAGAGGAAAATGAAATTGATACAAATTGGGTAGAATACTTGAATTACAATCGCGCCGAAACTCAAGCATTTTTAGAAAAACCTACACAAAAAGTGGATTTAATTGTACCTCGTGGTGGAGAGCAATTAATTGAATTCACTAAAAAACATGCTACTTGTCCTGTAATAGTAAGCGGACGAGGAAATAACTTTGTTTATGTAAATCAAGAAGCCGATTTGAAAAAAGCGCTTGACATTATCATCAACGGAAAAACAACCAATATTGGTGTTTGTAATGCCTTAGACAAGGTTTTGATTGACACCAAATTACCGAATTGGCAAGTTTTCGCAACGGAATTAGTAGCAGAATTAAAAAAATACAACGTAGAAATTTTAGGTGATACCGCTTTTGCAAATGCTACTCAGGTGCCTACAATTAAAAACGAGGAGATTTGGTACGAAGAATTTTTGAATTATAAAATTGTTATCGGAATCGTAAATTCTGATGAAGAAGCAATTGAAAAAATAAACAAATATTGCGGAGGACATTCAGCTTCAATCATCACTCAAAATGATGCTGTGGCACAAGAATTTATGGAGAATGTAGATTCAGCCGCAGTATATCAAAACGCCTCTACCCGATTCACCGATGGTGGTCAATTTGGATTAGGTGGAGAATTAGCAATCAGTACCGATAAACTTCATCAACGCGGCCCAATTGGATTACAGCATTTGGTGACGAATAAATGGTATGTTTACGGTGACGGACAGATAAGATAAAAAATCACAGAATTTAGATTGCAGATTTGAGAACATAGATTAAAGAGCAAAGAATAAAGATTTCAACGTTAACACAAAACTTTGCGAACATTGCGTTTTCAAAAGTCCCAATTATAAAAACCTTTGCGCCTTTGCGGTAGAATCCACAAGCGGTAAAAAAAGATAAAAATGGCTAAAAAAAGAATATTATTAAAGTTAGGCAGCAACACCTTAACCAAAGAAACCAATCACATTTCGAGAGGAAAGATTGAGGATATTGGAATTCAAATTGCCGCTTTACAAGACAAATACGAGTTTATTATTGTTAGCTCAGGAGCAATTGCTGCGGCCAAACAATTTGTAAAACTGGAAAATCAAGATGAAGATGTTTTTGTAAAACAAGCTTTGGCATCAATTGGTCAGCCTCATTTGATGCGGATTTACCATGAAAACTTCAGCGATTTGGGACTACTCACTTCGCAATGTTTGTTGTCATATTCTGATTTTGAAAAGCAGCAGTCTAAAGTCAATATCGTAAATACCATCAATGTATTAGTCAAAAACAATTATATCCCAATCATAAATGAAAATGACACTGTGGCTACAGATGAGATTAAATTTGGGGATAACGATAAATTGGCGGCATTGGCAGCTGTTTTATTAAACGTTGACATTCTGATAATTGCAACTAACACCAACGGTATTTACACCAAATCGTCAATTCACGATGAAGTGCCAGAAACGATTGAACTAGTAACTGATTTATCGCTTTTGCAAAAAGAAATTGGAGATAAAAAATCCTCTCACGGAACTGGTGGGATGCAATCCAAAATTGATTCGGCAGCCATTGCCAAAGCTGCGAATATCGAAACTTGGATTGTAAACGGACTCGAAGATAATTTTATGTTGAAAGCGTTGGAGAACAAAATTGCTTTCACGAAGATTGTATAGTATGGTACGCTGATGATACGGATTTGCTAAAGCAAAAAAACTGATAAAAACTGATTTTTTTAATATTGAATTTCTTTAGATTGTAAAAAAAGAGAAAATAGATAAAACTGATTTTAAATATGGGCTTATTACATCAAGAATTAACAGATGTTATTATTAAGACTTTTTATGAAGTCTATAATGAATTGGGTTATGGGTTTTTAGAAAAAGTGTATCAAAATTCTCTGTATTTAGAATTAAAAAACAAAGGCTATAAAGTTGAAGCTCAAAAGAAAATTAATGTTTACTATAAAGGAACCGAAGTTGGTGAATACTTTGCTGACTTGATCGTCGAAAATGCTGTCATCCTAGAATTAAAAGCTGCTGATGGTATTGTAAAAGATTTTGAAAATCAAATTTTAAACTATTTAAGAGCAACTGATTGTGAAGTAGGATTGCTTTTAAACTTTGGAAAGAAACCTGAATTTAAAAGGAAAATATATGAAAATAATCGAAAAACAAGAAAAGAAAAACCGTTTAATCGGCATCAATCATAAGTAAAATAAAAATCTGCTATTATCCGAATTATCGCTTTAGCGAATCCGTTTAATCAGCGTCTAAACCAAAAGCAACAAAAGAAAAAATCCGCGCCTTATCCGTGTCTTCGCTTTAGCGAATCCGTTTCATCCGCGTCTAATCATAAGTATCTATACTAAACAAAAAAGCCATGAACTACACCTCAATAAAAGAAATAGATTCGCTCCAGAAATGGGTGAAAGAAGCCATAAAAATCAAAAAAAATCCGCTTAAAAACAAGAAACTAGGAAAAAACAAAACCCTAGTAATGTTGTTTTTTAATTCTAGTTTGAGAACACGTTTAAGTACTCAAAAAGCAGCTATAAATTTAGGAATGAACGTTATGGTAATGAACTTCGGAAGCGAAGGCTGGACACTTGAATATGAAGACGGAAGTATCATGAACCAAGGCGCTTCGGAACACATTAAAGAAGCGGCCGAGGTGGTTTCTCAATATGCCGACATTATTGCCATCAGAGCATTTGCAGGTTTGGTTGACAAAGAAAAAGACAATGCCGAAACTGTAATGAATGGTTTCTTGAAATATGCCACAGTGCCTATCCTAAATATGGAAAGTGCTACTGGACATCCGTTACAATCTCTTGCTGATGCCATCACAATGGCCGAAAACAAAACCAAACACAGACCAAAAGTGGTTTTATCATGGGCTCCGCACCCGAGAGCATTGCCTCAGGCTGTACCCAATTCATTTGTGGAAATGATGCAATTGCAAACCGAAATGGATTTTGTTATTACTCACCCAGAAGGTTATGAACTCAACCCAGAAATCACTAAAGATTCAAAAATCGAGCACGATCAAGACAAAGCTTTTGAAAATGCTGATTTTATCTATGCCAAAAACTGGAGCAACTATAAAGAATATGGAAAAATCACTAATTCCGACCCAAATTGGACTATTACAGCCGATAAAATGAAACTGACCAACAATGCCAAATTCATGCATTGCTTGCCAGTAAGACGTAACGTAATTGTCACTGACGAAGTAATCGACAGCGAAAATTCGATTGTGATACAACAAGCCAATAACAGAACCTATTCAGCTCAATTGGTTTTGCAGAAAATATTAAAAAAAGTTGCTAAGTAGCTAAGTTCCTGAGTTACTAAGAACCCAAAAACTTAAAAACTCAGAAACTTAGAATCTTAGCATCTCAGAAACTTTATACAAAAATGACTAAATTATCTATCATAAAAATTGGTGGCAACATCATTGACAATCCAACGGAATTAAAGCAGTTCCTGACTGATTTTTCCAAAATTGAAGGATACAAAGTACTCGTTCATGGTGGCGGAAAATCGGCAACCAAAATGGCGCAAAGCATTGGATTAGTGCCTCAAATGATTGACGGCCGTCGTATTACAGATGCCCCGATGTTGGATGTAGTAGTGATGATTTATGCAGGTGAAATCAATAAAAATGTAGTTGCTCAATTGCAGGCCAATAATACTAATGCAGTTGGATTTTCGGGTGCAGATGGGAATTTGATTTTATCAACAAAAAGAAATCACCCAACAATTGATTATGGTTTTGTGGGCGATGTACAAAAAGTGAATACTCCTTTACTGGAAACATTATTAAAAAGCGGGATAACTCCTGTATTTTGTGCCATCACACACGATGGACAAGGACAGTTATTGAATACTAATGCCGATACGATTGCCAGTGAATTGGC
>DATEOV010000139.1:0-3839 GCA_035273645.1 Flavobacterium sp.
TAACAAATTATTATGATTTTTGCCTCACTAATTCAAAATATTTAAAAATGAAACTAAAGTTCAATGGATTCTTAGTACTCCTAGTAGTACTAGTGGCGCAACTAACTTTTGCGCAAGAAAGATCTGTTTCAGGGATTGTTTCCGACAATGCAGGTATGCCTTTACCAGGTGTAAGTGTATTAGTGAAAGGGACAAAAAATGGAACTCAATCAGATTTTGATGGAAAGTATTCTATCAAAGCTGCACCAAGCGATGTATTGGTATTTAGCTATGTTGGAATGAAGTCTTCAGAGAAATCTGCAAGCTCAGCAACAGTTAATGTAAAATTAGCAAGTGACGCTACTCAATTAGAGAGTGTTGTTGTTACTTCATTAGGTATTAAAAGAGATAAAAAATCTCTTGGTTATGCTACACAAGAAGTAAAAGGTGAAGATTTAAAAAGCGGCGCACCTAGTGGTAACTTTTTAAATGAACTTTCTGGTAAAGTTGCCGGTGTAAACATTACAAGAAACACTAACTTTGGAGGTTCTACAAGTGCGATATCAAGAGGTGTTAAAGCTTTAGGCCAAAGTAACGAAATGCTTATTGTAATCGACGGTATGCCTGTCAACAACTCCAACACTGCAACTGACGGAACCGTGAATCAATCTCGTGGTGCAGTTGGTTATGATTATGGAAACAATGCTATGGACATTAATCCAGACGACATCGAAAGCATCAACGTATTGAAAGGCGCTGCGGCATCTGCATTATACGGATATTTAGCTGGTAATGGAGTTTTAATGATTACAACTAAAAAAGGAAAATCTAAAAAAGGAATGGGAGTTACCGTTTCTTCTGAATTTGCGGTAGGATCAGCAGACAAAGATACTTTTGTAAAATATCAAAAACAATATGGAGCTGGTTACGGAACTTCTTTCTTTGATCAAGATATTGACTTAGACGGTACAGATGATCAAGTAGTTGCTATGGGGGATGACGCTTCTGCCGGTGACGCTTTCAATCCATCACAAAATGTTTACCAATGGGATGCATTTTCAGCATACCCAGGAAATGCAAATTATGGTAAAGCTACTCCATGGGTAGGAGCTAAAAATGATCCAAACTCATTCTTTCAAAATTCTTATTCGCTAGTAAACAGCATTTCATTTGAAGATGGAAACGATAAAAGCAATGTAGTTTTTAACTATAGTAATTCTAAACAAACAGGTCTTTTACCTAACAGTGAATTAAAGAAAAACAATTTTAGCTTAAAATTAAACCACCAATTTACAGACAAATTATCACTTAGTACTTTTGCTAATTACTCAGCTCAAACTACACTTGGTAGAAACATGACTGGATACAGTGACAATTTAGTTGCTGGATTCCGTCAATGGTGGCAAACAAACGTTGACATCAAACAACTAGAACAAGCTTATAACAATTCAAACGGTCAGAACCTTACTTGGAACAGAAAATCAGTAGAAAATGGAGCACCAGCATACTGGAACAACCCATATTTTGAACGTTACCAAAACTATCAAAATGACAGCAGAAACCGTTTTGTAGGTTACGCAAATTTAACTTACAAAATCAACGATTGGTTGTCAGCTACAGGAAAAATATCAACTGATACTTATTCTGAAATACGTGAAGAGAGAGTTGCTGTAGGTTCTGTTGCAAAAATATTTGGTATTAATTTACTAGACGAAACATCAGGATACCAACGTTACAATGGTAATTTCTCTGAGCAAAACTATGATTTACTATTAAATTTCAAACATAACTTTGGCGAAGATTTCAATTTAAGTGGAGTAGCTGGGGGTACTATAAAAAGAAATACCTTCAATTCAATTTTTGCATCAACACAAGGAGGTCTTATTATACCAGGTATTTATAGCTTATCAAACTCAGTTTCAACAAGTCCTTATCCATTTGAAAGAGCCAATCAAATTGGTGTAAACAGTTATTTCATCTCTGGATCCCTAGGCTATGTAGATACATTCTTCTTAGATGTGACGGCACGTAAAGATGCTTTCTCAAATTTACCTAAAGGTGACAACTCGATAAATAGTTATTCAGCTTCTGGAAGCTGGGTTTTCTCTAAAAACCTTGAGGCTAGCTGGTTATCATTTGGTAAATTAAGAGGAGGTTATTCTGAAAGCCCACTAGGAACTCCTGGACAGGCTTTAGTTGACACCTATAATAAATTTGACCCATTTAATGGTAATCAAATGTACTCTGTAAACAATACAAAAAACAACCCAAGTTTACAGCCAATCAAAACTACAACATATGAGGTAGGTCTTGAAGCACAATTTTTAGACAGAAGAGTTGGTTTTGATGTATCTGTTTACAAAAACATAAATGATGGTGAAGCCATTAGCGTTCCTTACTCAACATCTACAGGAAATAGTTTCCGCCAAGTGAATGCAGCTACTGTTGAAAACAAAGGTATTGAGGTTCAATTTAACGTTACACCAGTAAGAACAGAAGATTTCGCATGGGATATTAATGTAAACTGGTCTAAAAATGACAACATGGTAACTGCATTAGCTCCAGGAATTGAGAACTTACAACTTAGTTCATTTCCAGGTGGAGTTACATTGAATGCAGTAGTAGGACAACCTTTTGGAGTATTAAAAGGAACTGACTATACTTATGCAGCAAATGGACAAAGAATAGTAAACCAAACAACTGGTAGATACGTAATAAACACTTCTACTAACAATATTATTGGTAACGTTAATCCTGACTGGATTGGTGGTATCCGTAATAAATTCACATACAAAAGTCTTTCTTTTAGCTTCTTAGTTGATATGAAAAAAGGTGGTGATATATTCTCAACTGACCAATGGTATGGTGTAGGAACTGGTTTAACTGAAGCAACAGCCGGTAATAACGATTTAGGAAACCCAATAAGAAACTCTGTAGCCAATGGTGGTGGAGTTATATTTGAAGGAGTAACTGATGCTACTGGAACAACTCCAAATACAATTAGAACTGCATATTTCAGACCTGAAGCAGGAGCTATCACAAATTCTTACTCTGGAGGAGCAAGAAAAGGATATATTTATGATGCTGGTTTTGTTAAATTGAGAGAGGTAAACATTACTTATACTTTACCAAGTTCAATTGTATCAAAAATGAAATTAAGTCAATTACAAGTGGCCTTAGTTGGATCTAACTTATGGATAATTGACAAAAATCTTCCAGATGCCGATCCAGAAAGTGGATTAGGATCTAACGCTAGTTCATTAGGATTATCTATTGGATCTTTACCAACTGCTAGAACAATTGGTTGTAACCTAACAATAAAATTTTAAGCTATGAAAAATAGACTGCTCATATTAATTCCGATCATATCCCTATTTATATCATGTAGTGATGATATCACAGGATTGAATCAGGACACCAAAAATCCGACAAGTGTTCCTGCTGATTTTTTGTTTACCAATGCTGAAAAATCAATGATGGACCAAGTAACAAGTACATCTGTAAACTTTAATGTTTTTAGATTATTTGCTCAACAATGGACTGAAGTTCAATATCCTCAAGAAAGTCAATACGACCTTACCGGACGTAAAATTCCTGACGCTCATTGGACTGAATACTATCGTGATGTATTAAGAGATTTTAAAGAATCTAAAAATCAATTAGTAGCATCAAAAGCAACTTTTGTTGGTACTCCAGCCCAAGCTATTGAGTTAGATAATAAAATCGCTGTAATTGACATATTAACTGCATATTCATACGGAATATTAGTTGATACTTTTGGAGATATTCCTTACACTGAAGCATTAGACATTCTTGGACATCCGCAACCAGTATATGATGACGCTAAAACTATTTATGTA
>DATEOV010000140.1:0-7852 GCA_035273645.1 Flavobacterium sp.
TAAGCGAAATTATGTTACTCGGAAAATAGATTTCAGTAAGCAGATTTCAGAGTTGAGAAGGTAGACTTAGGTGATGGTTTAAGAAGGATAAGCTCAGTGTTTTTGGTTGTTGATTTACCTCAATATTGCCATATTGACGGAGAAAGCATCTCCAAAATTTGAGCATATAAAAATGAAATTTGGCCAAAAAAAAGAGTTCCGTTATAGCGGAACTCTTTTTCAATACATATTAATTAACTATTACGACGGTTCATTTAAAGCCAACAGGGAATTTAAAAATGTTTATTTATGCAATTCTATCTGCCAACTAGAACTTATGCTGTTTTTTTTAGCAAATCAAACATGGGACAACGACTGCAACGCTTTTTTTCGCTTTTCATGTATTTTTCGCAACAGCTAGACTTGCAATTTCCAGCCAATTGACAGCTAGACTTGCAACCTTCAAGCGCTTTTAATTTTTTAAGGATTTCTTTTTTTTCCTTCTTTTTTTTCTTGTCCTTTTTCTCCTTTTCTTTTTCTTTCTTGCTCAAGGTAACTGCGAATTATTGTTATGAATCTGTTCGAAATTTTGGTATAAAGAATTTAAAACCAGTACAAATGTATATTATTTTTATCTGTTCTAAATAAACTTTAACATTTTTTGGAGCAAAAAAATCCCCAAAATGCAACTCAAGCATTTTGGGGATATTATTTATGAAGGCTTCTCTTAATTATTTGGTTGTCGCTGCCGCACTGGCAATGGCCATTTGTTGAATATCACGGTCAAAAAGATACAATCCGCCTTTGTCATCACCAATAAGGTTGATTTTATCCAAAATGTTTTTGGCTGTTGCTTCTTCTTCGATTTGCTCGGCTACGTACCATTGCAAGAAATTATGGGTAGCATAATCTTTTTCTTCAAATGTGATGTGTACCAACTTATTAATTGATTCCGAAACAAAAATTTCATGTTTGTAAAGTTCTTCAAACATCCCTTTGAAAGTTTCATAAGTCGTTTTCGGGGCTTTCAAGTCGGTAACTTGGGCATGACCACCTCTTTCGTTAACATACTTGATTAACTTGAGCATGTGTAAACGCTCCTCATCAGATTGTGCGTACATAAATTGTGCGATTCCTTCCAGTCCATTTACCTCGGCCCAACAAGCCATTGATAGATAGGTTTGAGAAGATTCTGCCTCAATACGAATTTGTTTATTCAGCGC
Source organism: Flavobacterium sp. (assembly GCA_035273645.1). Lineage (GTDB taxonomy): Bacteria > Bacteroidota > Bacteroidia > Flavobacteriales > Flavobacteriaceae > Flavobacterium. The sequence goes on from DATEOV010000140.1 coordinate 1,203, forward strand.
GGTTTCGATATTTTTTAACAACATGATTTCTAGTTTTTAGTAAAATTAGAAAAAAAATAGTTTAATGATGTTCTTTTTAAGCCAAAAAAGAGAGAATTCATTTCAATTTAGAATCTTTAAAAACGCTTTAAAACGGTACCAAAATAGTAAATGGACTCATACTTTTGTAAAAATAGGGCGACAGAAACTAAAATGGAAACACAAAGCAAACTTTGTCTCGGTATTATCAAACATTTCCCTAAATTTGCTGTCATTATTTAGTTATAAAAAATCAACTATGTTACAAATTGCATTTATTAGAGAGAATCAAGAAAAAGTAATCAATGCTTTGGCCAAAAGAAATATGGATGCCAAAGGGATTGTTGAAGAAGTGGTACAACTGGATGAAAAACGTCGCGCTACGCAAGTGGAGTTAGACAATACTTTATCCGAATCTAATAAATTATCCAAAGATATTGGGGATTTGATGAAAGCTGGTGAAAAATCGAAAGCGGCTATTCTTAAAGAAAAAACAGTTCTGTTAAAGGAAAAGAGTAAAGCATTGGCTGAAAGTGCCGTTGCCCTTGCTAATGAATTAACAGAGAAATTATATACTTTACCAAATCTTCCTGCAGATATTGTTCCTGTTGGAAAAACTCCGGAGGATAACTTAAATGTGTTTGAGGAAGGTGAAATTCCTGTATTGCACGAAGGTGCGCAACCACACTGGGAGTTGGTAAAAAAATACGATATCATCGATTTTGAATTGGGTGTAAAAATAACTGGTGCTGGATTTCCTGTTTATAAAGGAAAAGGAGCTCGTTTGCAACGTGCTTTGATTAATTATTTTTTGGATAAAAATACAGAAGCTGGTTACAAAGAAATGCAAGTGCCACATTTGGTAAACGAAGCTTCTGCTTATGGAACTGGACAATTACCGGACAAAGAAGGTCAAATGTACCATGATGCTACCGATGACTTGTATTTGATTCCAACGGCTGAGGTTCCGGTAACTAATATTTTTAGAGACGTCATTTTAAATGAAAGTGAATTGCCTGTTAAGTACACAGGTTATACACCTTGTTTCCGTCGTGAAGCAGGTTCTTACGGAGCACACGTACGCGGTTTGAACCGTTTACATCAATTTGACAAAGTAGAAATCGTTCGTGTGGAGCATCCTGATAATTCATATGCAGCACTTGATGGTATGGTAGAACACGTAAAAAGCATTTTGCAGGATTTGAAATTGCCTTATAGAATTTTACGTCTTTGCGGAGGCGATATGGGTTTCACATCGGCTTTGACTTATGATTTTGAAGTATATTCTACTGCACAAGAACGTTGGTTGGAAATTTCATCAGTATCTAATTTTGAGACTTTTCAAGCCAATCGTTTGAAATTGCGATTCAAAGACAAAGATGGGAAAAACCAATTGGCACATACGCTTAACGGAAGTTCTTTGGCTTTGCCAAGAGTTCTTGCAGGAATTTTGGAAAACTACCAAACTCCAGAAGGAATCGTAATTCCAGAAGTATTGCGTTCATATTGTGGGTTCGATATTATAGATTAATTTAAGTTATAAAATAGGAAAAGGGAAATCGTGAGATTTCCCTTTTTTATTTGAATATAGGTAAAAGTGAGAAACTATTTCTTGGCTTTGTCAAGTTCGCCTATTGACAATGTCAATAATCCTCTGCTTTTATTGTACATATTTTGATATCCTGTATTGGTTGTTCCTTGGGAAGGAGTACGGGTTATGTTCGAAATTCGGTTTTTGAAAGTGGTTATTTCCGTTTCTGTTAAATCGGAAGAGCTCATAATGACTACAAGTGATTTGAAGTTTTTCTGTGAATTTGAACTATTTGGAGTTCTTGTTTTATTGATAAAACGGGAATCATTATAGATGGCCAAACTTTCCGGGTCTTTAATTTCAGAAGCCGGAATTGCTCCTGCAAGATATAATTCAATATCCGCATAATTGTTAGAAACACTTGTGAGTATTCCTTTCACGTTGTCCCAATGACCTCCATAATTTTGAGGAACTATCCAATTTCCCCAACGATGAAACATCTCGTGTAAAACAGGTCCATTGTCAATGTTGTTTTTGTATAGGAAATAAATGCCTTGCAGTTTAGCTGCTGAACCAAATTCAGTTGTGTGGTTAAATAAGTCAAGTCCGATTCCTTGTGTGTCATTTTTTATATGCTGATATTCCCCATAAGGCATATCTGCAGGAAGATCTGTATTGTTCATCACCACAATAATGAAGTCAAATTCATCTTTGAGTACGGGATAGATTTCCGTCTTGCAAAGTGTTTTTATTTTAGAAGTGGCTTCAGCTGAATTGATGGAATGGCTATTCCAATAATTATAATCGTCTGCGGATAATTTTAAATTACAAAAAGCGCCGGAAGATTCAATTTTTAAATTGGTAGTTATGGGTTTTTCATTATTGTCCGATGGGTTTTCTTCATTATTGTCACAACCGGCTGTAATGAATAAGAGAATGATAAAAAGAGAGCAGATAGGTTTGAAGCTAAATTTAACGTACATAAATAATTTTGATTTTAGGTTTTGGCAAAAGGGCATTTGGCAAAGGAACAAAAAAAAATGATGAATATTTTCACACTAAAAGCCTTCGCATTGTTTTGGAAATTAGTTTCAATTTGCACCATTTCTTGTCATTTTTGATCAGTTTAAAGAAATAGGCTGTTCGAAAATAGATTTAGAAGAATAATAATTACTTTTACCAACAGAATCAAGCAATGGCCTGTTTTGTCTTTTTTTAAGTTAGTTGTTGTTATAAAGTATATTTCACCTGTGATTATACATTGAATTGATGTTCTAAGAGAATTTCGTTAATTATGCAAAAAATCCTGTTGTATATAAATTTGTTTTTGTCATTGGTTTGTTTTTCACAAAACGAACAATTGGCACAATATTATTATGACAAAGGTGATTTTGAGAAAGCTTTGATTAGTTATCAGGAATTATCGGATGGCTTGCCTACCAATCCTTTTTATTTTCAGCGGAAAATAGACTGTATGCAGCAATTACTCCAATTTGAATCAGCTGAAAAAGCAATTCAGGATCGATTGAATAAATACAAACAAGCTACACTTTTGGTTGAATTGGGATACAATTTTCAATTACAGAAAAATGATCCGAAAGCCAAAAAGTATTATGATGATGCGATCGAGAAAATCAGGAAAAATCCAAATGAAGTTTATGGGGTTGCCAATGTTTTTGAAAAGAAAGTACTGTTGGAATATGCCTTAAAATCCTATTTGGTAGCGAGTGAATTGGTACCGACTTTTGATTTTAAATATCAAACGGCTTTGTTGTATGGGCAATTGGGAAATACAGACCAAATGATTGCCAATTTTTTGGATGAAGCGGTTGAGAATCCACAATCGGCAGTGATGATTCAAAATCAATTGACACGTTATATGTCCTCTGATGGAGATTCAAAGTTCAATGATAGTCTTCGAAAAGCATTGATTATTAGGGTTCAAAAAAGCCAGAATATTTTTTGGAATCAGTTCTTGAGTTGGTTTTATATGCAACAAAAAGAATTTGGTAAAGCCTTTATTCAAGAAAAAGCAATCTATAAGCGAAATCCGGAGTCTCTTAGCAGCATAATCAGTTTAGGACAAATGGCCATTGAAGAAGGAGATAATGAGGTTGCAACAGAAGTTATGGATTATGTATTGCTAAACACTACTGATGTGGAGATGATTGTGCAGGCACATACTTTTCTGCTGAAAATGAAAATGGAAAAGGCGCAGGAAAAAGATTTTGCAGCTATCAATACGCAATTTGAACTTTTATTAAAACAGTACGGTATAACGCCAGTTACCTTATCTTTGCAATTGAAACAAGCACATTTTGTTAGTTTCTTAATGAAGAATCCTGCGGAAGGAAAAGCCATTATAAAACGAGCAATGGAAATGCAACTGAATCAATTCGATCAGGCGCAATGCAAAATGGAGTTGGCCGATATTTTGCTTTCGGAAGAAAAGTTCAATCAGGCGCTACTCTATTATTCACAGATTGAGGAGAATTTGCAAAACAATGTATTGTCGCATGAAGCAAGCTTGAAATCGGCTAAAACAAGTTATTTTAAAACCGATTTTGAATGGGCTTTGAAACAATTTAAGGAATTGAAATCAGCCAGTACACAGTTGATTGCTAATGATGCTTTGGAGTATTTTCTGTTAATTAATGATAATACCGTTGCCGATTCGACCCAAACCGCTCTGAAACAATTTGCCAAAGGCGATTATCTTTTGTACCAAAATAGAAATCAGGAGGCTATTGTTCAGTTTCAGTCAATTCTGAAAAGTTTCAAAGGGCAGGAAATAGAAGGGGTAACTTTGTTGAGGTTAGGAAGAATATATGAAAAGTTAGGAGATTATACTTTAGCTTTGGCACAATATCAAGACATAATTGACCATCATAGCGATGGAATATACATAGACGAAGCTTTGTATTTTTCAGCAGATATTTATAACAAGCAATTGCAAGAATCCGATAAGGCCAAGGCATTGTACGAGAAAATAATTTTCAGTCATCAAGACAGTATTTATTTTGTAGATGCAAGGAGGAAGTTTAGGGAATTGCGAGGAGATACGAATTTATAAGAAAAGAGTTTAATCGTTTAACTGTTTATTCGTTTAATCGAATCGGTTAAACAAATAAACAATTAAACAAATCAAGAGTAAAAATGATTATATATAACGTTACCACAAACATACACGAAAGTGTTCACGACAAATGGATGATCTGGATGCAGCATAAACACATTCCAGAAATGTTGGCTTGTGGAAAATTTATTTCAGCACGTTTAGTTCGTGTTTTGGTAGAAGAAGAAATGGGGGGAGTTACCTATTCAGTTCAATATACAACAGACAGTAAGGAAACATTAGATAGATATTACCTAGAAGATGCTCCTAAACTAAGAGAAGAGGGCGAGAAATTGTTTGGCGATAAAATGCTGACTTTTAGAACTGAATTACAAGTGATTTCAGAACATTAATGATTAAATGGATTGCTTTGCGCCTTTGCGTCTCTGCGAGAAAATAAACCTAAAATACAGCGAGTAAGTTTCGTGCCTCGCAATGACAAAATGGAAAAAGTAACAGCCAAAAAACACCTCGGACAGCATTTTTTAAAAGACGAAAGCGTAGCGAAAGATATCGCCGATACTTTGAATTTAGAAGGGTATGAAGATGTGTTGGAAATAGGACCTGGAATGGGAGTACTGACCAAGTATTTATTGGACAAACCAATCAATACCTACGTTATCGAAATTGATACCGAATCGGTTGAATATTTGGGTGTTCATTATGATAAATTGAAAGACCGAATCATCTCAAAGGATTTCCTAAAATATGACATCAACGAAGTTTTCGCAGGAAAGCAATTCGCTATAATTGGTAATTTTCCGTATAATATTTCGACGCAAATTGTTTTCAAAACATTGGAATACCGAAATCAGATTCCTGAGTTTGCAGGAATGTTCCAAAAAGAAGTGGCAGAACGCATCTGTGAAAAGAAAGGAACTAAAGCTTATGGAATCCTGTCGGTTTTGGTGCAGGCTTTTTATGATGCTGAGTATTTGTTTACCGTGGATGAAAATGTTTTCAATCCACCTCCTAAAGTAAAATCGGGAGTACTGCGTTTGCGTAGGAAAGAAGACTTTAGTTTGCCTTGTGGGGAGAAATTGTTTTTTACCGTTGTAAAGACGGCTTTTCAACAGCGCAGAAAGACTTTGCGAAATAGCTTAAAAACCCTAAATTTGTCCGACAGTTTGAGAGAAGACACCGTTTTTAATCTTCGCCCAGAACAATTGGATTACACAGAATTTATTGCATTGACCCAAAAAATAGAAGCGGATGGAGTTTAAAATCAGCAAAGAATTAATTAAAGAATTAGAGCAACTCATTCAAAATAAAAACGACGAGCAACTTGAAGTTTTATTGAATGATATGCATCATGCTGATATTGCCGAAGTTCTTGATGAATTGGACTTCGACGAAGCTACTTATATTTTCAAGGTTTTGGATAGTGAAAAAACTGCCGAAATCCTTTTGGAGCTTGAAGACGATTTAAGGGAAAATATATTAAGTAGGCTTTCGCCAAAAGAAATCGCGGAAGAACTTGATGAATTAGAGACCAATGATGCTGCTGATATTATTGGAGAACTTTCGAAAGAGAAAAAAGCCGAAGTAATATCTGAGTTGCAAGATGTTGAGCATGCCAAGGATATTGTCGAGTTATTGCGTTACAAAGAGGATACCGCTGGTGGTTTGATGCATAAAGAATTGGTAAAAGTCAATGAAAATTGGACTGTTTTTACCTGTATCAAAGAAATGCGCATCCAAGCCGAAAACATTTCTAGAGTCCATTCTATTTATGTAGTAGATGATGAAAACAAGCTTTTGGGACGATTGTCACTCAAAGATTTGCTTACAACTTCCTCCAAAACTCCTATTAGCGAAGTTTACATCAAAAAATTGAACTCGGTTATGGTCGATACCGAAGATGTTGAGGTGGCCAGAATCATGCAAAAATACGATCTTGAAGCCATTCCGGTAACCGATGAGTTGGGTAGATTGGTTGGCCGAATTACCATTGACGATATTGTGGATGTAATCCGAGATGAGGCA
>DATEOV010000141.1:0-2414 GCA_035273645.1 Flavobacterium sp.
AAAATTCATTGGAGTCGACGGTTTAAATTCTGTCAATGGGGGTATTGAACTTGTTAAAAACGGCATTTTGGATGGGACAATATTATACCCAACAGGAGGGAATGAGGCTTTAAAACTGGCCTTAAAAATTAATAACAATGAACCAATTGCAAAAAATAACATCTTAAAAACGATTGTAATTGACCAGGTAAATGCTGAGATTATTGAAAATCAAATGGATAAAGTCGATCAGCAGCAGAAAGTTATTGAATCACAACAAGGTGCTATAAAAGTTCAGGAAAGAGAATATGCTTCGCAGAATAACCTTGTTCGTTTACTTAGTTTTTTCTTAGTGATTATTTTGAGTTTAACCGTCTATAGTATTTATTCTACTATTTCTATTTCAAGGAAGAAAAAACAACTTGAAAGAATTAATCAAACTGTAATTGATCAGAATGATGAAATTCAGAAGATGTCTGAAATTGCTAAAAAAAGCAACGAAGCAAAATTAAATTTCTTCACAGGATTGTCGCATGAGTTTAAAACGCCCATTACTTTGATAATGAGTTATGTGGAATCGTTAATTGAAAACGATAAGATTAAAGGAACTGCACTGATAGAAGAAGTAAAGCTAATCCATAAAAACTCCAATCGATTATTGAGGTTGATTAATCAATTGCTGGATTTTAGAAAAATTGAAGAGCAAAAATTTACATTAAGAACTTCAAGTGCCAAAATTTACGATTTCTCCACTGATGTAATGGCAAATTTTAAGGGAGAAGCGGCTCGAAGAAATATCGATTTTCAGCTGACTTGCAAAAACAAAAACCTTGAGTTGTTTATTGATCGAGGTTTAATGGATAAGGTATATTATAATCTGCTTTCAAATGCTTTTAAATTTACTCCGGATAATGGAAAAATAGCTATTACAATTATTGAAAATTCAGATAATACGGTAAAGATTTGCTTTAAGGATTCTGGGATAGGAATTCCTGAAAATGAATTGGACATGGTATTTAATCCTTTTTTTAGAGCATCAAATAACAACAAAAACAGTTCGGGAATTGGATTGTATTTATCAGAAGAGTTTGTGGAGCTGCATCATGGTAAGATTGAGTTGAAGTCAAAACAAGGTTGTGAATTTACGATTACTTTACTTAAAGGGAATACCCATTTGAAGTCTTCAGAAATTGTAGATAAAAGTGTAAATCAAAACACAATTTCTAATTTTTTAATTGAACCTATAAATTCAGATATTGAATTAGAAACTCCCAAAGTACATTCGGAATCAGAAAAGCATACATTGTTGATCATTGAGGATAATGTTGAATTGGTTTCATTTTTAAAAGTAAAGCTTTCGAATGAATACTTAGTGTACCAATCGGATGGAAGTGATGCGATTGATAAAGCAATGGAAATTATACCTGATATTATTATTTGTGATATCAATTTAGTGGATAAAAGCGGTTATGAAATTAGCAAGGAATTAAAGAAAGATTTAAGGACATCACATATACCAATTATTGTCTTAACAGCCCAAAGTAATAAAGAGTCTGTTTTGAAAGGACTTCAGAGTGGTGTAGATCAATATCTTACCAAACCATTTAGCCTTTCCGTTTTGAGACAATCCATATCCAGTTTACTTTTTAATAGAGAGAAACTGAGGTATTATTACACCAATAATATATATAGAATAGAACCGGAATCAAAATTTGGAAATCAAGAACAATCATTTATAACTAAGATGAATGATATCATTAATTTAAATGTCGAAAATCCAAAATTTTCAGTTGAAGACCTCGCAGAAAAGCTTAATGTATCCAGAGTACAATTGTATCGCAAAGTAAAAGCTATAATAGGGATTAATATTAGTGATCATATTAATAATGTAAAATTGGAGAAAGCAGCAGAGCTTTTAAAGTCAAATGCAATGAATATTTCTGAAATTGCGTACTCTCTTGGATTCTCTTCTCCAAACTACTTTTCCACTGCTTTTAAGAATAAATTTGGTATTTCACCTAAGGAGTACAAATCTTCAAATTAGTTTGATTCAAAATTGATACATTTTTAGGTATCAATTTTGAACTTAATGTAACAAAATCGAAACTACAAGGATTTCGTAAATAAATTTTAATTTATGCAAACCCTTTAAAACAAAGGGGTTAGCTTTAAAATGCGAAACCATTAATAATTGAAGAATTTAATTGTAACATCATTAAAAATAAGTCGTTTTTTTTGCGAATATCTTAGCGACAAGTTTTTAATACATGTACAATGAATAAGATAGTAGTTTGGTCTGTTACTGCTGCACTAGCAGGTTTTCTTTTCGGTTTTGATACCGTTGTTATTTCTGGAGCTGATAAACAATTACAGCTTCTTTGGCATTCATCTGATGCTTTTCATGGATCTGTTGTTATGGCAATGGCACTTTGGGG
>DATEOV010000142.1:0-6636 GCA_035273645.1 Flavobacterium sp.
CAAGGGTTATTGTTAATGCGTAAAAAATTAGGTTTGTTTGCCAATGTTCGTCCAACCTTTACTTTTCAATCATTGATTGACAATTCTCCATTAAAAAGAGAAAGAATCGAAGGAACTGATTTGGTTTTCTTAAGAGAATTAACCGGAGGAATTTATTTTGGAGAAAAAGGAAGAAGAGACGACGGAGAAACTGCCTTTGATAATTGTGTTTACACTAGAGTTGAAGTTCAACGTTTAGCTAAAAAAGGTTTTGAACTAGCAATGACACGTTCTAAAAAATTATGTTGTGTTGATAAAGCCAATGTACTAGAAACTTCTCGTTTGTGGAGAGAAACTGTTCAGGCTATGGAAAAAGATTATCCAGAAGTTGAAGTAAGTTATGAATTTGTTGATGCAGTTGCGATGCGATTAGTACAATGGCCAAACTCTTATGATGTATTAATCACAGAGAATTTATTTGGGGACATTTTGACTGATGAAGCTTCTGTTATTTCGGGTTCTATGGGATTAATGCCATCAGCATCAGTAGGTGAACATACTTCATTATACGAACCAATCCACGGATCTTATCCACAAGCAACTGGACTAAATATTGCCAATCCATTGGCGACAGTTTTATCTGCAGCTATGATGTTTGAAGATGCATTTGGGCTGAAAGCTGAAGCTGAAGCAATCAGAGCCGTAGTTAACAAATCATTAGAACAAGGAATTGTAACTGAAGATTTAGTTGCTAAAGGTGCAAAATCGTACTCTACTAGCGAAGTAGGTGACTGGTTGGTTGCTAATTTGTAAAATAAAAAAATAGAATGCAACAAAAAAGGTGTCAATTTACATTGACACCTTTTTAATATATGATTGAAAAAAATATTAATATCTTCCTCTGTCTCCACCACCACGGTTATCTCCTCCACGGTTGTTTCCGTAACCTCCGCGAGAATCACCTCCACGGTTGTTGTTAAAACTTCTTCTTTCGCCTTCTGGTTTTGGTTCAGATTTGTTTACAACGATTGCACGTCCTTGAACAGTAGCTCCGTTCAATTCGTCAATTGCTTTCTGAGCTTCATCATCATTTGTCATTTCAACAAATCCGAATCCTTTACTTCTTCCTGTAAATTTATCTGTGATAATTTTAACTGAATCAACTGCTCCGTAAGCCTCGAAAGACTCTCTTAAATCTGCTTCCTCAATACTGAATGGAAGGCTTCCAACAAAAATATTCATAAGTACTTATTTATAATAATTGAAGCAAATGTACTGTATTTTTTTTCTAAACAACTATAAATTAGCTTATTTATGATATAATTTATGATATGCCTCTATTTTGCTTTTTAACAAATCCCTATTTCAACAATGAAAAACTAACTTTTATCCCTTTATTAATTTAAGAATCAACCGAAACAGCTTCTCCAAGTCTTGCAATTATTTTTTTTTAAACAAAAAATACAATTCCTTTTCTTTTAATCCCAATCCGATTTTTACACTTAGAATATTGGTTATTTTGTAGCTATCGTTAATGGCACTTTATAAAAAATTCCCTTTTGAAAATTCACATTTGGTTCTATCAAAGGATCTACTGCCATATTTATTGCATTAAACTTAAATTCACCTGTAATAGTATGGTTTACCGCATCCAACTCTGTGATTACAATTTGGCCATTACCGCTATTAATGCCAGTTGAAAAAATAGTATTTACATCTCCAACTTTTTCTACCAATGTTGCTTTATTAATAAGGTCAACTCCTAAAGGATAAGTTTGAACCGATGTTGCCGAAGTCTTCAGCGTTAAAATTTCGTTTTTTTGATAGGCTTCAATAGTTAAAGAACCATCAGCAGCTTGAACTGCAGTAAACAAAGTCGCTCTCCAAACCACATTGTTTTTTAATCCCTGAACAGCAGGATTATTAAATTTGACTTGATCCTCACAGGATACTAAAACAAAAAACAGGGCTATAACCGAAAAGAATCTACTCATAAAATTGATTTTGATACACAAAAATAGAGGTTTTCAAATTCATTTACGAGTTTTCTTATTTAAAATAAAACTAAAAAAAAACAGCTAATAAACTATCAATCATTAAAATAATAATCTTTTTAGATAGTTTCGATAAAAGATGTATCTTTGCACCCTTAATTAATCGAGGTCGAGTACCTCAAAATTTAATCATACGATTATGTCAGTAAAAATTAGATTACAAAGACACGGTAAAAAACAAAAACCTTTTTACTGGGTTGTAGCAGCAGATGCTCGCTCAAAAAGAGATGGTAAATACCTAGAAAAAATTGGTACTTACAATCCAAACACAAACCCTGCAACTATCGAATTAAACCTTGATAGCGCTGTAAAATGGTTGCACAATGGTGCTCAACCTACAGACACTGCAAAAGCTATTCTTTCTTACAAAGGTGCTTTATTGAAACACCACCTAGATGGAGGTATTCGTAAAGGTGCTTTAACTCAAGAACAAGCTGACGCAAAATTAGCTGCTTGGTTAGAAGCTAAAGCTGGAAAAGTTGACGCTAAAAAAGACGGTTTATCTAAAGCGCAAGCTGATGCTAAAACCAAAGCTTTGAAAGCAGAACAAGAAGTAAATGCAAAACGTTTAGCTGCTGCTGCACAAGCTGAAGCTGACGCTATTGCTGCTGCAACTCCTGCTGTTGAAGAAGAAGTTGTTGCTGAAGCTGAAGAAGCTCCTGCTGCAGAAGAAAATAACGAAACAACTGAAGCATAATTTAGAAGGCGAAAATGCGTAAAGAAGATTGTTTCTATTTGGGTAAAATCGCCAAAAAATTTAGTTTCAAAGGGGAAGTCCTTGCTTATTTAGACACGGACGAACCTGAGTTATACGAAAACTTGGAATCAGTGTTTGTTGAATGCAACAAACACTTGGTTCCTTTTTTTATTGAAAATAGCTCGTTACACAAAAATGATTTCCTTAGAATTCGTTTTGAAGATGTCAATACCGAAGAAGAAGCCGATGCCTTATTAGGTAACGACTTATATCTTCCTTTAAAAATGTTACCTAAACTTACAGGCAACAAATTCTACTTTCATGAAGTTATTGGCTTTGAAGTAGAAGACAAACGTTTGGGATATGTTGGAGAAATCCAATCCATCAACGACACCACAGCTCAACCTCTTTTCGAAGTACTTAAAGGAGACACCGAGATTTTAATTCCAATGATTGACCATTTCCTTGTAAAAATTGACAGAGAAAACAAAAAAGTCATTATGGATTTACCGGAAGGCTTGATCGAAATGTATCTTTAGAAAGTTTAATCGATAATTTATTTGTTCGGTTAATCTAAAAAATCTAGAATCTTTATGTCCAAATTCCAATTCAAACAATTTTCCCTGGAACAAGATCGTTGTGCGATGAAAATTGGCACTGATGGTGTATTATTAGGCGCATGGACTCCGATTGAAAACAATCCATTTAGCATTCTTGATATTGGAACCGGAACTGGAATTATAGCTTTGATGCTAGCGCAAAGAAGCCATGCGGAGCAAATTGACGCACTGGAAATTGACGAAGATGCTTATGAACAAGCTGTAGACAATTTTGAAAATTCACCTTGGGGCGATCGTTTATTCTGCTTTCATGCCGGAGTAGATGAATTTGTTGAAGAACCTGAAGATGAATATGACTTAATTGTTTCCAATCCTCCCTTTTATACCGAAGATTACAAAACAGAAAACCCACAACGTGATTTGGCTCGTTTTGCCGACGCATTGCCGTTTGAAGATTTAATTGAAGTCGCAGCATTATTACTTTCGGAGAATGGAATCTTTAGCGTTATTATTCCTTTTAAAGAAGAAGAAAGTTTTATGGCTATTGCCAAAGAATACGAATTGCACCCCATTAAAATCACAAGAGTAAAAGGCAATCCAACATCTGAAATCAAACGTAGTTTACTGGCTTTCACTCGAAATGAAAGCGATACAGTTTTAACAAGTGAATTAATTATCGAAACAGGCAGACACATCTACACTCCTGAATACATCGAATTGACAAAAGACTTTTATTTGAAAATGTAATACCTTCTTTTTTACACTTCCCACTTATCCAGAATACCCTTTCCTTTAATTACTATCGGTTTAGCCACCCTTGAAAACATCCTTTTTCAACACACAAAACTGATTTCCATTCAAAAAACAGTTTTTACAAAATACCCTATTGAAAATTATTTACACTCAAATATTACATTGAAGAGGTAAATTATTCCGACTCTTTTAATGAGAAACAAATTAACTTTCTGTCTTAAACCTTTGTAATTAAATCTTAAAAATTCTACAAAAAAATTCATAAATTTGATTGAAATGAAAGAAATTAAGGTTCTTATACTGTCACTATATTCCTCATGAAAAAATCAGGAAAGATTTAGCAGCCATTTATATAAAACACAAATATCAATTATTAAATAGCATCCTTAAGTTATCATATAAACAAAACTGAATGAAAAAACATTTATTTCTCCTAACTTTTTTTTTATTGTCACTAAAATTATTTTGTCAAACTCCAGCACCAACTATTTCCAACAAAAAATTTTCAATTGGAAGTTATGGAAGAGCGGGAATAGCGTATAGTCTTGGAGCGGCAGACAGCGAATTTCCACAATCCCTTAATTTAAAAGGGATGGGGTCTATTGGAGGAAGATTTGAAGAAAACGATTATTTTGAGTTGGCTACCGCAATGCACTTTAAACCAACAATTGCAAGTAAAGACACTACCGAAATCAATGTTCAAGCACGATTTGCATTTTATACCACACAAGGTCAATTAATAGGTAACGTGTCCAACAAATCTATTGGAGGAATCACAACAGCCCTACCCGAATTATTCGCCGAAGCCAATAATATTATGGGGAGTAATTGGAGCGTATGGTTAGGAGCGCGATTATTTCGAAGTGATGATATACACATTATTGACCATTATTATTTTGATGATCATTCAGGGCAAGGCGTTGGTATAAGACACAAGAACACTCAGTTTTCTGTAATTTTCACAGGTTCAATAGATACTACATCGACATTGCCTCCCAATTTCTATCTTAATATTGTGAACGGAACCCCTACCTTAGGCTTGCGCAACAGATACGTCTCGATACTAGAACATACCTTAATGACCAAGAAAGGTTATGTAAAATTACTTGGTGAATTTCAAAGGCTCCCTTCAGGAACTACTGAAGATGCAACCACAAAATACAATTATCCTGCTGATGTAGGTTATGTGGTTGGTGCAAAATATTTTAAAAATATTTCATCCAAACTACCAGGCTCTTTTAATGCAATAAGTGTCCGTTATGGTGCCGGAATTGCCAACGGAGGTGATGGAGGTAGTAGTAAAACTTATGTTACTTATGGAGGCCCAAATCTGGAAACGAATAGTTTCAAAAAAGCCTATTCACTTGCCCTTACCGAAACTTTTTTATTGAATTTTAACAAAAATTATTCTCTGAATGGATATGCAGTATATACCAAAAGCAGAGGTGCTAGCGACAGTCTAAACACCACAACAGATTATCTGGGCAAACAAAAATTATTCAACAGAAAACAGGATATTGCTTTTGGGGCAAGAGGTACTTGGTATATCAAAAACTGGTTACATTTGCTCCATGAAGTTGATTTGGCCTGGCGAAAGGACGGTACACAGGATTTTGCCCAAATGACAAAATTCACGATTGCCCCAACAATAGTCCCAACATCTGAGCGAAGTGTTTGGGCCAGACCTCATTTTAGATTCGTTTATAGTGTGGCTCACTATAATCAATTTGCTTCAAATAACCTCTACTCACCATATCTCACTCAAAGTGGTGTCAAAAGCTGGGGGCAATATATAGGAGCCAAAGTAGAATGGTGGATCTGGTAACTAAAAAAAGCCCTAAAAATATTGAGATTCAAAAAATCATAATATTTTAGGGCTTATTCCTTAACAACAAATATTAATAAGATAACTATCTACTATTTTGCTATACAATAGGTACTACCGGGATCAACATCTCCTTCTGGAAAATTTTTAGCAAAAAAAGTTCTTTTAACTGTAAAACAATCACTATCAATACTCACAATTGTCATAATAATTCTATCACCCACTTCCATCTGAGAATCACCAAGTTTTTTTACACAGGTAACTTCATATTCACAATCAGTTGTCCATTTAACATTCCAAACTAATTGAAGCGCTCCTTTATCATAACTTTCTTGGGTCGCTCCTTTTATCACGAAAGTCCTTGTAGGATAATCCGGATTATACGCTTTTATGTTTTTTAATTTACTACAATCTAAGGCTTGCGAATACCCTATTGCGCCTACGAATAGGAATAAAATAAGTACAATTTTCTTTTTCATAATTTTGATTTGGGTTAATTTGAGGGAAAAATAAAGGATTAATATCTATTTATTTATTTAGCAATATTACAAAATTGTATAGCTCAATACAATACTTCCTCTTCACTTTCTCAAACCAACACAACCACCTGTTACACTTAAGCATACGCCAAAACATTATGTATTATATTACTTTTTTGACAAAATAAAAATACTATATAACGGAAATAATGTTCAAAACTCTTTAGTTATTTTAAATTAATATTTCCTTCATCAAGTTCTGCTATTTGACTATCAATTATTGTAACAT
>DATEOV010000143.1:0-2365 GCA_035273645.1 Flavobacterium sp.
TAAATAAATCATTCTCAAAAAAAATAAAAAAATAGAGGTCAATCGTACAAAAAAGTCATTAAAAACAAAAATCATTATTAAAAAATTAATTATCTTTATATCAAACCTTAAATACCAAAATTATGCCATTTTCAGATTTATTTAATAGCGAAACCATCCAAAAGGCCAGAGGTAATTTTTCAGCTATTGTACGCATAGCTTATTCGGATGGCAATATTACGGAACAAGAGCAAAAATTCTTGGATAAATTAGCAATCACCCTTCAAATTTCGGATGCAGAATACAAAGAAATTTTAAAAGACCCTTCAAAATACCCTATCAACGCTCCTTACCTGCATGTTGAAAGACTAGAAGCCCTATATAAGCTGGCTAGAATTGTACACCGTGATCATCAATTGGGAGATTTACAAGAACATTTAATGATTAAGTTTGCCTTAGCCTTAGGATTTACTCCTAGCAATGTAAATTACATAGTCGACAAAGCATTAAAATTAGTAGATTTACAAGTTGACGAGGAGACTTTCATACACGAAATGAAAAACATGAATAAATAAAGAAAGCTCCCATAAATGGGAGCTTTTTTTGGTTTAATATTTACTCAGTTTTGCTTTATGCATAAACTCTTCTGCTTTTTCAACCATTTTTATGCTACCGCAAAAGAAAGGCACTCTTTCATGTAATTCTGTAGGTTGGATTTCCATTATTCTATCAAAACCATCCGAAGCTTTTCCTCCAGCCTGCTCCACAATAAATGCCATAGGATTACATTCGTATAATAAACGCAACTTCCCTTTTGGAGCTTTGGAACTTGTTGGATAAATATAAATTCCACCTTTGATCATATTTCTATGAATATCGGCAACTAAACTTCCTATGTAACGAGAAGTGTAAGGGCGATCTTCTTCTTCCAACTGACAATATTTAATATAGTCCTTCACACCTTGTGGGAAATGAACATAGTTCCCCTCATTGATGGAATATATATTTCCGTCTTCAGAGAATTTCATATTAGGGTGTGAAAGATAAAATGTTCCAATAGCTGGATTCAATGTAAATCCGTTTACGCCATGACCAGTTGTGTACACAAGCATAGTCGATGTTCCATAGATTACATAACCAGCAGCCACTTGTTGAGTCCCGGGTTGTAAAAAATCTTCTAATGTAACCGGAGTTCCTATAGGCGTTACTCTTCTATAAACAGAGAAAATAGTTCCTACCGATACATTCACATCAATATTAGATGAACCATCTAACGGGTCCATCAAAAGCACGTATTTATTGTTATGACTGCTATCGCTTCCTTCAACTGTGATAAAATCGTCATTTTCTTCTGAAGCAATACCACAAACAATTTCGCGGTTGATTAAAGTTTGGATAAAAATCTCATTGGCATACACATCCAATTTTTGCTGATCTTCACCCTGAATGTTTTGTTCACCCGCTGCTCCCACAATATCTACCAATCCAGCTTTGTTTACTTTGTAATTGACCACTTTGGCAGCCAATCGAATTGAGTTGATAATTCTGGATAATTCACCTGATGAATACTGAAATGCTTTTTGGTTTTCAATAATAAATTCCCCTAGTGTCTTGTTTCTTTCTTCCATTACGAAATCGATGTAGTTAGTTTGAAGTCACAAATATCGTTTTTTTTGTGAAATTGAAAAGAATAATACTTAGATAGTTTATCAGTATTGTATATTTGCTACATATTCCACAAAAACTAGTTGCTATTTGACTGTTTTTTAATAGAATTCAAGAATAATAATACGAAATCATGAAAATACGCAAAGGAGAAAAAGAGGACATGCATGGCGTTTTAGCCTTAATTCAGGAGTTGGCAGTATTCGAAAAAGAGCCAGATGCCGTTTTAATTACCGAAGAAGATTTGGTTCGTGATGGTTTTGGTACAAATCCATTGTTTCAAGTTTTTGTTGCCGAGGTTGAAAATGACTCGAGCGACAGCGAACAGCCAAAGGAAATTGTTGGTATTGCTTTGTATTATTACCGATACTCTACTTGGAAAGGAAAAACAATCCATTTGGAAGATTTAGTAGTTAAAGATAGCATGCGTGGAACCGGACTGGGTTATGCTTTGTATTCTGAAATCATCAAACAGGCCAAGAAAGATCAGGTTCGACGAATCGATTGGAATGTCTTGGACTGGAACACACCGGCAATTGATTTTTATGAAAAATCGGGAGCTAAAGTTTTAGATGAATGGAGAGTTGCACAAATGGATGAAAATGCAATTAACTATTTCTTGGACAACAAATTAAAAAATTAAAAAAATTAAAATATGATTCGTTTTGGAGAAATTCCAAAATATGAAATCTAAAATCTAAATTAAAATGAGGGTATTTAA
>DATEOV010000144.1:0-2593 GCA_035273645.1 Flavobacterium sp.
GCCAATAACCACGACAATAAAAGTCATAATAAAAGCAATCACCTGAATGGTGTAAGGATTCCAATGTAACCAACCCGATAAAATAGTTGAAAGTACATCCGAAAATTTTATGGCAATGTAAATTCCCAAAATAAGGGAAACGAAGGAAGCCAATTCAACAAAAAGACCGTTTCGGATTCCTTTATACAACGAATAGCACAAGAATCCACCTATAATGATATCAAA
The DNA here is from genome assembly GCA_035273645.1 of Flavobacterium sp. Lineage (GTDB taxonomy): Bacteria > Bacteroidota > Bacteroidia > Flavobacteriales > Flavobacteriaceae > Flavobacterium. Next base: position 226 of record DATEOV010000144.1, read on the forward strand.
AAAACTCATTTTTTATTTTAAAAATTAAAGTCGCAAAGATAAAAGAATTGTTCGGTAACCATTGTCAATTTTCAAGTTCTTATCTTTGCGTAAAATAATTTGATTATCCTTTTTGAAAATCAACAATCAACAATAACAATGTCAAGAGACACACAACTGAAAGAACGCTGGGAAAGGCTTGTCGATATACTTTCCAATCAATTTTCACAAGGGGAAGATTTGGATTTGGATGCCATTATTTACTTAATAGGAGTGCAGGAATTAGGGAAAGTACATCGCGAATACAAAAAAGACGAAAAGCTCAATTTGATGCATATTGCCATTTGCCGATTATTGGAACCTTACGGATTCTACGAATTCGAATTTTTCGACGAAGAAGGTTGGCCACATTATAAAGTAAAAGAACAATTACCACCATTAAAAGCAGGAGAACAGTCCGTTTTAATGAAAGAAGCAATCGTCAATTATTTTCTGGAAAGAGAAGTGATTGATTAAATTTTGATGATAGATGCCAGTTTTCAGATTTTGGAACGGAAACTTTATACTTTAAACGGGATACTTGAAACAAATTTCCTAAATTTGCACTCTCAATTACGGAATGAAAATGATAGACAAGATAAAAGAATATATTGGTGAAGCTCAGGCGTTCTCCACACAAAATACTTCAGAATTAGAAGCATTTAGAATAAAATTTTTGGGGACCAAAGGTTTGTTGAAAGATCTTTTTGCTGAATTCAAAAACGTGCCTAATGACCAAAAAAAGGAATTTGGACAAGTAATCAATTTACTTAAAACTTCTGCCGAGGACAAAGTAAAATCCATTCAGGAAGCTTTGGCTGACAAGGAAGAGTTCAAAGGAATCTACGGAGATTTAACCCGTACGGCCGAACCGACAATTATTGGTTCTCGTCATCCTATTTCATTGGTAAAAAACCAAATTATTGATGTCTTTTCAAACATCGGATTCAATGTTTCCGAAGGTCCGGAAATTGAGGACGATTGGCACAATTTTACCGCATTGAATCTACCGGAATACCATCCGGCGCGTGATATGCAGGATACCTTTTTCATTCAGACCAATCCTGATATTTTGTTGCGTACGCACACATCATCTGTGCAAGTGCGTTACATGGAGAACAACAAACCGCCTATCCGTACGATTTCCCCAGGGAGAGTTTTCCGTAACGAGGCTGTTTCGTCTCGCTCACACTGTATCTTTCACCAAGTCGAAGGATTATATATCGACAAGGACGTTTCTTTTGCCGACCTAAAACAAACCCTTTTGTATTTCACCAAAGAGATGTTCGGGAAATCAAAAATCCGTTTGAGACCTTCATACTTTCCATTTACAGAACCAAGTGCCGAGGTTGATATTTATTGGGGTTTAAAAACCGAAACCGATTATCGTATCACCAAAGGAACCGGTTGGTTGGAAATTATGGGTTGCGGAATGGTAGATCCAAATGTTCTTAAAAACTGCGACATCAATCCAGATGAGTACAACGGTTTTGCATTCGGAATGGGAATCGAGCGTATCGCAATGTTATTGTACCAAATTGGTGATATCCGTATGTTTTACGAAAATGACGTACGTTTCTTAGAACAATTTAAATCAAGCATATAATTTAAGTCAAAAGCTGAAAGTCGAAAGTTTCAATGTTTGGGACTTTCGACTTTCGGCTTTATAACTTTTGACAACAATGAAAAAAGACATTAACATCCCCGAAGTAGAAAACGTATTCCTTGCTGCCGTTCAAGAATGGAGCGATGATTTTATGGAGAAAGTGTGGTATGCCTATTTAATAAACGATAGCGATTTCCAACTGGACAGCGTTATGGTAGTTTCCAAAGCTTTTGGAACCATCGACGGAGAAATAAAAAAAACCTCTCTTTTGCGTCATGCTTTTATGGAAGTTCAAGCAGTTTCAGTGGTAAAAATCGAAATGATAGAAAAAAGTGTATTGGCACTAAACAATGAGTTCATGGTAACCTATTTCATAGGGAACACATTATATGACAAAAAGTTTATTTTCAAAGCCAACAGCATTAATGAGACAGATGTGGAAGAAGTGCCACTCCTGTTTGTTGATGGAGTGATGGTGAAGTAGTTTTTTCTCCAAATTTTCTGAATAGTACAGTTTCAATTTTGTAAATACTTCTGATTATAACTAAAAACCCCTGTTTACTTTTTAATGTAAACAGGGGTTTTTAATAAATATATTTTACAGGAATTATAAATCTAATCCTGAAATACTAACAAAAGCAATTTTCCCATCACTGAAAGATTTTGCAAAAAGCATCTTGTTACTATCTGGAAAATAATTACAGAACTGATTTATTACTGTCCCATTCTTGTAATCTTCTAATT
>DATEOV010000145.1:0-5251 GCA_035273645.1 Flavobacterium sp.
ATATAAATTTCTTGTTTAGTCAAATAGGACTTTCCTTTATATTTCCATTCCATATTGATATCCCATTCACCTCCAATCAATTTTTCCTTTGCAATAAACAAAGAGGCTGAATCCGTAAATGAAAGTGGCATCTGGAAATCAAATTTCTTATTGGAAGCTCTATACAAGGCAACGGTTCCTTTAATATCCTTTGGGGTAAAGTCAGCTGGAAAAATAATCGTAATACCATTAGTACCAACTGTGATTACAGGTTTTACTTTTAAATCATGAGCATTTTGTATTCTTGCCATTTCATCTTGAAAATGCACATCATGTTTATAATACTCTTCCACAACCAAATCATTATCATATTTACTATCTGATTGCACTTTTAAAACAAAATACATAATAAAACTAATAAACAAAGCGAATGCAATCACTATATAAGTTCCCCAGTTAATTTTCATTTTCATTCTTTTTTAAAGATTCTTCTAATTAAATACTTTTCAAAATGCACTATTGCTAGTCAAAACTACGCGGGCTTAAAAAACTAGTATGCGTAGTTTCTATTTTTTTATTCCCTTCGTAGAGATCAATCTCCAATTTAGTTCTATCACTTTCCAACAAAAATCTATTAATTTCAATAAACATAGTACCACTTGTCATTCCGCGTTTGGGAACTTTTAATTCCTGAACACCAACTACCTTTAAAGTACCTTTAATTCCAACCAATTTAAAATTCATATCATTGATATCATGATTCGTCTTATTGATAATCTTGAAAGTATATACATTACTGATATTCTCTCCTTTATGCTGAAATAATTGACCTGGCAATCTCAGAATAGTAGCTTCAACTTCGGATCTTAAGAACAATAAGCCAGTAAGTACGCCAACTAATATGACCAATATTGCGGTGTAGCCTTTCATTCTAGCCGTAAATTTAAACTTAGCCTTAGTTTCAATTTCATCTTCCGAAGCATAACGAATAAGCCCCAAAGGCAACCCTACACTTTCCATTATTGTATCACATTCATCAATACAAGCAGTACAATTTACACATTCAAGCTGAACACCATTACGAATATCAATTCCTGTGGGACATACGTTCACACATTGTTTACAATCAATACAATCTCCTTTTCCTGAAGCAGCTCTGTCTTCTTGCTTATTAAATTTGGCTCTACCAACTTCTTTCTCACCACGAACAAAATCATAGGCAACATTTATGGATTTCTTATCCAATAAAACCCCTTGCAATCTTCCGTAAGGACAAGCAATAATGCAGACTTGCTCTCTAAACCAAGCAAAAACAAAATAGAAAACACTCGTAAAAATCAATAATGATATAAAACTACTCGAATGAGCTAAAGGTCCGTCTTCAATTAAACGAAATAATTCATCGCTACCGATAAGATAAGCTAAAAAAACATTGGCAATTAGAAAGGAAATCACAAGAAACGCAAACCATTTTAAAGCTTTCTTTCTAATTTTCTCCCCATTCCATTCTTGTTTCTCTAGGCGAATTTGTGCTCCCCTATCCCCTTCTATCCAATATTCTATACGACGAAAAACCATTTCCATAAAAATGGTCTGCGGACAAATCCAGCCACAAAATATTCGTCCAAAAATAACCGTAAATAAAATAACAAACACGACCCCAATAACCATGAAAAGAACAAAAATATAAAAGTCCTGTGGCCAAAAAGGAAAGCTAAAAATATTAAAACGACGTTCCAAAACATTGAACATCATGAACTGATTCCCATTAATTTTTATAAAAGGATTGACTACAAGAATAATTAATAAAAAATAGCTAACCCATTTTCTATATTCATAAAACTTACCGGAAGGCTTTTTTGGGTAAATATATTTTCTATGACCCTCCTTATCAATAGTCCCAATGGTATCTCTGAAAGATTCGTCTAGATTACTTGACATTTTTTTATTTTTAAATACTAAAAAAGAGCTTTCTCAAAGTAGTGAATTTTGACAAAGCTCTTCGTTCTAATATATTATTAATTATTATTTTACTTGAGTACTATCTGCAGCAGGGGCAGCAGCACTCGCCGAAGCATTCTCATCAACCAAAATATCACCTTCAGGAGCTTTTGGATCTTTAGGATTAGTTCCTTTCAATGATACAATATAACTTGCAACTGCTTGAATTTCTTTCGGTTTCAAAGTGCCTTTCCAAGCTATCATCCCTTTTCCGTCTCGGCCACCATTAGTAATCGTATGAAATAACTCCTTGATTCCTCCACCCAATATCCAATGATTATCTGTCAAGTTAGGGCCTATTTGACCTCCTCCATCAGCTCTATGACAAGCCGCACAATTAGTATCAAAAATAGTTTTTCCCGTTGCTAAATCAGCTGGATCCGTCAATAAAGTTACCGTTTTTTCATCCATCAAATCGGGCGCTGTTTTCATATATTCGGCAACTTCGATTTTAGCTTGAGCAATTTCATTTTTCAATTCGGTTTCCTGATCTGGAGCACCCATAATTTCATAACGAACCAAATATATTACCGAAAAAATAATACAGGCATAGAATAAATACACCCACCATGGTGGTAAATTATTATCCAACTCTTTGATTCCGTCATAATCATGATCCATCAATAATTGCTTTTCGTTTTCAATTGGCACTGTCTTAGTCAAACGTTGCATTAGGTTTTTGTACCAACTTTTATCTTTCAAGCTTAAACTATCTTCATGAGCTAGTTTTGCTTTCTCTTCATCTGATAACAATCTATATGTAATCGTATTTACAGCATTCAATGTTATTTCGATCGCAATCAAAAGAAAAAGCAATACAAACAAAAAGACAGCAACCATAGGATATTTAATAAAAGCAGGATGATCTCCTGAATCGATCAAGTATTCCATCACTCCCAAAGCGGAGAAAAATATGAAAAGGACTCTTATATAAGGTGGAATTAATTTTTTCATTATTTATATTTTTTGAAATTGTACAATTTACTCTTCTAATGGGATTTGACTCATTTCGTCTATTGTCTCTTTTTTATACGAATAGACCCAAAGTCCTAAACCAAGAAAAAAGAAAAAGAAAATCAGTAACGATACTATTGGAAATATTGCAACACCGTCAATAGTCTCCATATTGTGTTTTATTTGTTCGAACATAACTTTACTATTATTCTTTTACTTTAATATCAGTACCAAGTCTTTGCATATAGGCAATCAATGCCACAATTTCTCTTTCGTTCATTGGAATGAATTTCTCTCCTTTTGCGATAGCTTTTTTCTTGCTGTCCTCATAACTTTTCACAAAGTCAGGATCATTTTTAAGGCTTTCCTCGATGGCAATTGCTTGTGTTCTTAAATCTTTCAATCCACTTGCAACTTGAGCATCAGAATAAGGGACACCCAGAGTGACCATGGCTTTCATTTTCTTTTCGGTCAATGAAATATCCATAGCTTTATTGTCAAACAACCATTTATAACCAGGCATAATAGAACCTGCTGAAATGCTTTGTGGACTCCAAAAGTGATTAAAATGCCAATTGTCATTGTATTTTCCTCCAACTCTCAACAAATCGGGTCCTGTACGTTTCGATCCCCATAAAAATGGATGATCATAAACATACTCACCTGCTTTGGATTGTGGTCCATAACGCTCTACTTCACTTCTAAATGGACGAACTGATTGTGAGTGACAACCAACACAACCTTCACGAATATATAAATCACGACCTTCTAATTCTAAAGGAGAATATGGTTTAACACTGGAAATTGTAGGAATATTTGATTTCACCATAATCGTTGGAACAATTTGGATAATTCCACCTATTAATATGGCAATTGTAGCAAATATGGCCATTTTGATTGGTTTTCTTTCCAACCATGTATGGTATTTCTCTCCTTTCAATCTTCCTGAACTAATGGATTGCAAAGCTGGAGCTTCCGCTAATTCATCTTCAACTTCTTCACCGGCTCTAACAGTTTGGATAATATTGTAAACCAATGTTAACATTCCAACTAGATACATAGTACCTCCAATAGCTCTCATCCAATACATTGGCATGATTTGAGTAACCGTTTCAAGGAAGTTACCATAAGTTAAAGTTCCGTCTGGATTAAATTGTTTCCACATAGAAGCCTGCAAGAAACCAGCCAAATACATTGGCAATGCATATAATATAATCCCTAATGTTCCAACCCAGAAATGGAAATTAGCCAATTTAGTAGAATATAATTTAGTTTTTGTCATTCTTGGAATCAACCAATAAATAATACCAAAAGCCATAAAACCATTCCAAGCCAATGCTCCAACATGAACGTGGGCAACGATCCAATCAGTATAATGCGCTATAGCATTTACATTTTTAAGAGAAAGCATTGGTCCTTCAAAAGTAGCCATACCATAACCTGTCATGGCAACAACAAAAAACTTCAATACTGGTTCTTCACGAACTTTATCCCAAACTCCTCTTAATGTCAGAAGCCCGTTAATCATACCTCCCCAAGACGGAGCAATCAACATTACAGAGAAAACAACTCCTAAATTTTGAGCCCAGTTAGGCAAAGCAGAATACAATAAATGGTGAGGACCTGCCCAGATATATAAAAATATTAATGACCAAAAGTGGATAATTGACAATCGATAAGAGTACACAGGACGATTAGCCACTTTAGGCACAAAATAATACATTAATCCTAAAAATGGTGTTGTCAAGAAAAAGGCAACAGCATTATGACCGTACCACCATTGTACTAATGCATCTTGAACTCCTGCATAAACAGAATAACTCTTCATACCAGAAACTGGCAACTCTAAACTATTAAAAATATGTAATACGGCAACCGTAATAAATGTGGCTAAATAAAACCAAATAGCTACATATAAATGACGCTCTCTTCTCTTTAACATAGTACCAATCATGTTAATCCCGAAAGCTACCCATATTAAAGCTATAGCAATGTCAATAGGCCATTCTAATTCAGCATATTCTTTTGAAGATGTATATCCTAATGGAAGTGAAATTGCAGCCGCAACAATAATTAATTGCCAACCCCAAAAATTTAGGTTACTCAAAAAATCACTATACATTCTGGCTTTCAATAATCGCTGAAGCGAATAATAAATACCAGCAAACATTGCGTTACCAACAAAGGCAAAAATTACTGCATTGGTATGTAAAGGTCTCAATCTACCGAAACTTAACCATGAAATACCTTCGGTCAGGTTTGGAAAAAGGAACATAGTAGCCAGTATAAGACCCACTAACATCCCCACTACTCCAAA
>DATEOV010000146.1:0-2257 GCA_035273645.1 Flavobacterium sp.
GTTTCTGATAAAATACGATTGTTTGACATTGAAGGCAATCTGCTAAAATCAATTAAACATAGAACAGAAGAGGTAATGTTATTGAGCGTTGCCTGGCACACATCAGGTTCATTTTTTGTCACAGGCGACTATGGAGATGAAAAAGACAAATCCCTACTTCAATATTGGGATGAACAAGGCCAGCTTTTAAAATCAATTGACATAAGTAAAGGCGAATACCGAAACTTGGATTGGAATTCAAAAGGAAACAGACTGGCAACAGCAAGCGATGCATTGAGGATTTGGGACACAAATGGCAATCTTATTTCAGAAGGCAGTTCCAAAGACTATTTATGGGGCGTATCTTGGAATAAAAATGGCAACAGAATTATTACATCAAGCATGGAGCAGAGAATAATACTTTGGAATAGTGAAGCCGAAAGAATATTAACATTAGAATAAAAAGCGGTTAACTCTCTAGGCTGAAGAAGAAAATATAAATGAGTTAATGACAGTTCGGGAAAGTTTATCTTAAAAAATGAAAGCATCATCTCTAAGTTTAATAACTTTATTTCTAATAAGCTGTTCCGCTAAAGTTGTTGAAACAAAATCAGGACTGAAATATAAAATCTTAGAAAAAGGCTCTGGGCTTCAAGCTCAAGCTGGAGAAAATAGTCAGGAAATAATATAAAGCGATATAACTTAAAATTCATACAATCATTATGAAAAAGAATTTAATACTATTGCTGCAAGTGGCCATCGTGCTTATTGGTATTTCGTCACTTTCCATTTTGATTGGGCTTCCTTTGACTGAGGGAAGAGCCAAGAACTTAGATTTATTTAGTATTTACGCTGACCCATTCATCTTGTATGCATATGCATCATCAATCGCTTTTTTTGTTGCTTTGTATAATGCATTCAAATTACTTGGATACATGGGACAGGATAAATTGTTTTCGCTAAACTCAATAAGAGCTTTAAAAAGCATCAAATATTGCGCAATCCTATTAAGCTTTTTAATTGTGGGAGCAGGAATATACATAAGGATCTTTCATAATAAAGACGACGACCCTGCTGGTTTTCTTGCCATTTGTTTCTTGACCACTTTTGTTTCTATCGCAGTTGCAATTGCTGCATCAATATTTGAAAAAAAATTGCAGAAAACCATAGATATGAAATCTGAAAATGATTTAACTTTTTAAGGTAAGCCAAAAGCACTCAGTTCCAAAGTCAACAAACGGCTTGAAGCATTGAAACGCAGTAAAACTAAAGAACCTATAACATGGACATACAAAAACAAATAAAAGGGTATATCTCCAGTCAGCCTGAACCAAAACGAAACGACATGCAGGAACTGAACCGCATCGTTCTGGAAGTAAATCCTGCATGTAAATTATGGTTCCTGGATGGTAAAAACAGTGAAAACAAAATTGTTTCTAATCCTAACATCGGATATGGACTCTATACCATAAAATATGCTGACGGGAAAACCAAGGAGTTTTACCAAATTGGTCTCAGTGCAAACACAACAGGAATTTCTGTCTATATCCTTGGCATCGATGATAAGACTTATTTAGCCAAAACGTATGGAGAAAAATTAGGTAAGGCGAGCGTAACTGGTTATTGCATTAAATTCAAAACTCTAAAAGACATAAACATTGAAGTACTTGTAGCGGCAATACGATTTGGATTTGAGGCTCAGAATAAAAAAGGTGAGTAAATGAAGTCATCAAACTTTTAAAGGCAACTCTAGCACTTTCAAATTAAAAATAATACAACAAAACATCATGGCTACAACAGACAACTCAACGCATTTTGCCCCCGAACTTCACATTCCCAATGGCACATTCAATATTGATTTTTACATAAATTTCGGAGCTACGGAACATTTTCGTTTTCTGAACGATGACGGAAGCATTCACGTTGCAGAATTGGAAATTAACGGTGCTGTTTTTCATCTGCACGAAACAATGCGCGATGCTCTTGAACCTGTAAGCGCTAAGGGAGTAACAGCAATTATCGGTTTGTTCGTTCCAAATGTTGATGAAGTAATGCAAAAAGGGATTCAGGCAGGAGCAATAGAAATTAATCCTGCCCAAGACTACGATTACGGCTACAGACAAGGAATGTTCAAAGATCCTTTTGGGCATCTTTGGCAAATACAGAAAAAGATTTAATTGAACATAACGCTTTGTTCAATCCCGATAGCGGATTAGTGACAAAACTGTGATTAAAAACTTGAAATGAAAATCATAACTTGGAATTGCAATATGGCTTT
>DATEOV010000147.1:0-4012 GCA_035273645.1 Flavobacterium sp.
CTCCTGCACGTCCTCCACCGAATTGTTTTTCTCCAATATGAATCAAACCATTCAAAAAAGTACCGTTCGTCAAAACAACCGCCTTGGAACGAATCTCAACTCCCAACGAAGTTTTAATTCCTTTTATCTTTCCATTTTCAATTATCAATCCTTTCACCATCTCTTGGTAAAAATCAAGATTTGGAGTGCCCTCCAACATCATTCTCCATTCTTCAGCAAAACGCATACGATCGCTTTGAACTCTTGGCGACCACATCGCAGGTCCTTTTGATTTATTCAACATCTTGAACTGAATCGCAGTTCTATCCGAAACAATTCCAGAGTATCCACCAAGCGCGTCAATCTCACGAACTATTTGTCCTTTGGCTATTCCTCCCATTGCAGGATTACAAGACATCTGCGCAATGTTCTGCAAACTCATCGTCACCAACAAAGTCTTGGATCCCAAATTTGCTGCCGCTGCCGCGGCCTCTGAACCTGCGTGACCTGCTCCCACCACAATTACATCATACTCTTCTAAAAACATTTTCTTAAATATTAATCCTTTTTAAAGGAATTATGAAATTTTAAAATTTCGTTCCACGTGAAACATTTTGATTTTTTTTTAAATTCAAAACTTTAAAACAATGTTCCACGTGAAACACATTGTCGTTTTATAAAAACCACGAGAAACGAATTGGTTAAAAAAATTAAAACTTTAACGATGTTTCACGTGGAACGTATTGCTATTTTATATAATTTTGATAAGTTTATAACTACTGTTTCACGTAAAACATTACTAGTTTTTCGTTTTCTTTACTACGCATTAGTGCTTCGTCTTCTTCGGATTTATCTTTATATCCGCAGTAGTGTAAAACACCATGAACTAATACGCGTTTTAATTCGTCTTCAAAACTAGTGTTGTAATCTTTTGAATTATCTAAAACTCTTTCAACCGACACAAAAATATCACCGCCTATTTCATTACCCATTGTGTAATCAAAACTTATGATATCTGTTAAGGTGTCGTGATTAAGGTACTCTACATTAATCTTATGAAGATACTCATCGTCACAAAAGATGTAATTGATTTCGCCTTCTGTTTTCTTTTCCGATACTATTACAGCACTTAACCAAGTTGCTATGGCTTCTTCGTTATCTAATATAAATTCGGATTCGTAATTAAAATTGATCATTTGTTGTTAAAATAAACTTGAACTTTTTGATTAAAATTCGAGCGCAAAGGTAACGATTGTCTATTTAATATTTCGATGCTGTTCAAATAATCTGAAAGTGATTTTGGTAAAGGACTCGCTTGATTGGTAAAATTCTTGGTATTTGATTCAGATTGGCGTTTTGGATCCTCACCTTGTTGACGAATAGCAGTGTCTAATTTTAAAAGCTCCTGTTTAATATTATTGGTTCTTTGTAGCGTTTCATTGTTAAAGCCTTTGTTTAATAATTGCTTTTCCAACTGCTTCATTTGCTCTAAAGCATTTTGTCCATTGTTGCCTAAACCTTTTTTATTTAACTCTTCTTGCAATGCTTCACGCAACTGCTTTTGCTCTTTGTAAATATCCATTGTAGCTTTAGCGTCACCTTCACCATCTCCATCAGAATCTCCATTTTGCCCTTCACCTTTACCAGACTGAGAACCTTTTTTATTACTATCCCCAGGTTTATTTCCTTCGCCGGGCTTATTACCTGGTTTTATTCCTTGCTTCATTTTCTCACTTAACTCACCTTGCTTTTTTATTATGTCTGGTAATTGCATACCCGAACCTTTACCTGGTTTAGGCTTTCCACCACTACTTCCAGACATTTGCATTTGCATACTATTTAAAGAATCGCTTAGTAAATCAGCAAGTTTATTTGCAGATGAAATAGCATACTGTTGTTGTGACAAACCTCTTTGCAATTGTGATTCGGTTAAACTTTCAAGTGATTTATCAATATTGTATTGAACATTGGCTACCTCTTTGGTAACAGGTTCAGCAATTTTAGGTTGACGTAAAGACAGCGCAAATAAACTATCATCAATATGTTTGAACTGTGTTTTTAAGTTTTGTTGGTTTCTAATATACTTACTGAAAGATGGAGAACCCAACTTAGTTGCCTTAAACTGATTCATCACATCCTCTTGTGAGAATGAATAAGCCAATAGGTTATCTAATATTTGACGCAACATCTTAACATCTTCTTCTATCTGATCTTTGCTAGATTCCTCCATTGCCTGCTCCATAGCTTTGGACATTTCCTTCATCTTTTTAGAAGCGCTTTTTTGACTCGGTTTAGCCTTAGATTTGTTGTTGTTTTGCAAATCAGAATTAGCTTTATTAAGATCTTCTTTAATACTTTTTTCCTTATCCGAATCAGAAGGAATATCCATTGGAGATTTTAAATCCTCATTGTCTTTATCCAACTGTTTTAATTCTTCTTGAATTTTTTCAAACTCTTCAGTTAGTTTCTTTTGTTCTTGAGTAGAATTCTCTTTTTCATTCTCAGATAATTTATCTTCTTTTTGAGACAATTTATCAAGTTTATCGGCTAACTGTTCAGCCTTTCTTTCTACATAATAACGCTTGGTAAGCTCTACTAATTGAGCTAAATTCTTGTTTTGGCTTTTACTGTTTTGTTTAAACTTCTCTAATTTCTCAACAAAGTCTTCATCTTTAATTTTATTATTTAGGTCATTCAGTTCATCCAATAATTTTTTATTTTTATCTAATTCCTTTTCGGTATTCTCCAATCGCTTTTGCAATAATTCTTTGGTTTCATCTTTTTGTTGAGGATTCGATTTATCTAAATTATTTTTCATCTTATTTGCAAACTCCTTCATCAATTCATTTTGTTGTTGTTGTTGCTTGACAAAGTCATGAATCTTTTGACGATCGTTGAAATTTAAACCTTCCTTTTCTTTATTCGTTTGCTGCAGTTTTTCCATTTCAGAAAACTGTTTGTCTTGCTTAGACAAAGTTTTTTGCAAACTGTTTATAGCATTATTTTGTTCTTGAAGTGTTGAGTTTTGCTTTTCTTCATCAGATAAAATTCGATTTGTAAACACTGAGGAACGAGAACTTTTAAAATGATGAATCGCATCATTATCAAAAACCTCAAAATAAAAATCATAATTAACACCTTTTTCAACATCAAGATTGCTTGGAAAGTTGAAAACAATTTGGTCAAAAGTATCATGCTTAACAGCAATTGTTCCACGTTTGGCACTAAGCGGTTTTCCAGATTCATAGTAAACAATCTGCAATCTAGACAAACCATAGTCATCACCCACTTGGCCAACAAAATAAGAACTTTCAACACTTAAACTATCTGGAGCTTTAGCAATATTTATCGTTGGAAACTGATCTTTGACAACATTCAACTGATAATTTAATTTTTCGAAGTTTTTTACTTCATTATTTGATGTAATTATTTGATATTCTGTGTTTTGAAATATATTTTTAGCAAAATTAAATTCATTGTCAGTCTTACTGAAAGGAAAAGTCTGTAAATCATTTTTCCAAACCACATTTTGTGTAGCATTAGTATTCATTACCCAAGTAACTTGAGTTCCTTCTGGAATTATACCATTACCTGTTCCTTTTACAACTGTGCTTTTCAAATTCAGATAACTTGGATAAACAAACTTCATTTCAAAATTTGAAATAGTAGGAACAGCAATCACTTTCAATTCATAATAAGGTGAAACAACAGAATTAGCTTCCAAATGAAAAGTAACATTAGCAATTGGTTTAGCTATTTTAAATTGAAATTCTCCTGTCTCGATAGTCTCAAGAAAATAACTTTCATCTCCAATGAAAATCATAACATTTTCTGGAACTACAGCACCGTCTGATTTTATTTGTAAAATAAAATCTTTACCTTGTTCTGTAACCAAACTTGAATTTAAAACAGTGAATTTAAACGGAGCAGGTGGAGAAAATGTTGAATTAAAATGCACTACCCTATTCAAACTTTGAGAAATAATACGACTGTTACCTGATAGAAAAAAGAACAATAAAAAAAGAATAGGTAA
>DATEOV010000148.1:0-2386 GCA_035273645.1 Flavobacterium sp.
GACAATTATAGCATTACTTATGCAGATGGAGCCTTGACCGTTGGAGCGAAAGCCTTATTGATCACGGCGGACAACCAGTCTAAAACATATGGAGAAACAAAAGTGTTGGGAACTACGGCATTTACTGCGCCTGCATTGGAAAGTTTTGATACGATAACCGGTGTAACCCTTACAAGTACTGGAGCAGTAAATACGGCAACAGTAGCGGGATCGACCTATCCGATAGTTGCAAGTGCTGCATTGGGAACAGGTTTGGATAATTATAGCATTACTTATGCAGACGGAGCCTTGACCGTTGGAGCGAGAGCCTTAGTGATAACAGCGGATAGCCAGTCTAAATATTGTGGGCAAGTTGATCCTGCTTTAACTTACACAATTACATCGGGGTCATTGGTTTTCGGTCACACTTTTACAGGATCATTAATGAGATCTGAAGGAGAAAGCGCTGGTTCAAGTTTTGCTATTTCTATGGGTTCATTAGTATTAAGTAATAATGCATTAAGTGATAATTATTCTATTACATTTATTGGTGCTAATCTTTCAATTCAAAGTGTAGACATTGACGCAAGTACATGCAATGTTACAGCTGCATTAGGTACTTCAGCCACATTAAAAGCTACAGTGAGCTCTCCTGTAATTCCTGGGGTGTCATTAGCTGGTATTCAAGTATTTTATAAATTAGATAATGGTAGTGGGGTTATTACTAATTATTCTGGTTTTACAGATTCAAATGGTGTTGTAACTGTAGTTGTTTCAGGATTAGCTGTTGAAGTATATTTAGTGACAGTGACAGCAGGAGCCGATTGCGCTTCAGGCACGGGATATCTCGCAGTTTATGATCCTAGCGGTGGATTTGTAACAGGAGGCGGATGGATTAATTCTCCAGCTGGCTCTTATACGGCATCTCCAACTCTTAGTGGAAAAGCTAATTTTGGATTTGTAGCTAAATACAAAAAAGGAAGTACACAGGTAGATGGTAATACAGAGTTTCAATTTCAAACAGGAAATCTAAATTTTTCAAGCAGTAGTCATGATGCTATGTCATTAGTAATTGCAGGAGCGCAAGCTATTTATAAAGGTAAAGGTACTATAAATGGTCTTGCTGGATACAGTTTTATGGTTTCAGCTATTGATGGAGATAAGAAAGCAACAGGTGTCTCTGATAAATTTAGAATTAAAATTTGGAACACAGTTAATGGAGGTGTTGTTTATGACAATCAGATTGGTCAAGCGGATAATGCAGAAGCATCTACTTTACTAGGTGGTGGTTCCATAGTAATACATGAAGCGAAGAAAAATATTTCTAAAAGTGTTGAAGTTGCTGCAAAAGCTAGTGTAACAACTCTAGAAATTCCACAATTCAAAGTAACCGCATATCCAAACCCGTCAAAAGACTATTTTAGTTTGGATTTGATAGGAGGTAGTGTTGAAAAAGTGGAGATTGATATCTTTGATATGCAAGGAAGAAAAATTAAACATATAGAAAGTGCCAGTCAACTATCTATTGTGTTTGGAGAGGAATTGCCTCTGGGTAATTATATTGTGGTAGTCAATCAAGGAGCTAATCGAAAAATAATCAAACTTTTAAAAGAGTAAATATATTTATTATCAATAAAAACAACAAAGCCATCACATAGTTCAGTGATGGCTTTGTTGTTTTTAGAATTATAGCTATAGTGATTTTGTACCGTTTGAAATCGTAAGTGATATTATTACTTTTCGAAAATCATGGTACTTGCTGTCGCGCCAAGATCTAATAGGTGGTTCGTGATATTTTTTACAAAATCAGTGGGGCCGCAGACATAAAAATTTTGACTGAAATCTGAAATGGCATCGATTAGGAAATTACGATCTATTCTTCTTTCCATAAATCCAATGACATTTTCTCGGGTGTATACGTTTAGGAAATCTTTCTTTAGCATTTTATGTAATTCCTCTGCCATAATTACATCTTCTGCAGTTTTGTTGCTGTAAATAAGTTTGTTGCCTTGGATATATTGTTTTTTGTATAAATCACGGAAGATGGAAATAAATGGTGTGATACCTGAGCCACCGGCAATAAATGTTCCTCTTCCTTTGTATTGAATTGCCCCGAAAACATCGTGAAGTATCAATTCGGCTCCAGCATTAATACTACCTAGTTTATTGGTCACGCCTTCGTGATCTTTGTAAATTTTAATCATAAATTCGAGATAATTCTGTTCCCTTAAGTTGGTAAAAGTAAAAGGGCGCAATTTATCTTCCCATTCGGGAAGGTTTATGGAAACATCGGTAGCTTGCCCCGGATTAAAATCATATCCAGCTGGTCTTTCGGTTACAAAGCATTTTACATCATGGGTGACGTAAAATGCTTTTAATATTTTTACAATTGGAGTTTCCATAGATT